>JAEEOX010000173.1 GCA_016284485.1 Bacillota bacterium
TGCCGCTCCTTATGATCCTGACCTCCGGCTCCAGGGTTACACCTGAAGTCTCGAAGACCTTTTGCTGCACATATTCTATCAGGCTCAAAATATCCGTAGCCGTGGCTCCGCCGGTGTTCACTATGAATCCTGCATGAAGGGTGGAGACCATTGCCGGTCCCACGGAAGTGCCCTTGAGCCCTGCATCCTCGATGAGCTTCCCCGCAAAATATCCTTCCGGCCTCTTGAATGTGGAGCCGGCGGATGCGAAGTTCAGTGGCTGCTTCTCAGTGCGGGCCTTGGTGAAATCCGATATCCTGTCCTGTATGTCCTCCTGCTTGTCCCTGAAAAGCGAGAACTCCGCGGAGGTCACTATGTATCCGTTCTCCATGAAGGCTGAGTGCCTGTATCCCGGCATCACCTCGTCCTTCGTGAAGTCTCTCTCGTCCCTGCCGTCCGGCGAGACTGCGTGTACCGACTTAAGCACCTTGCCTGTCTCGTATCCGTAGGCGCCGGCGTTCATGAAGACCGCTCCGCCGATGGAGCCGGGGATGCCTGTGAGGCCTTCCATTCCTGCCGCCGACCAGGGCTCTGCCGCAGACATCTTGGCCACTCTTGCCAGAAGTGCACCCGCTCCTGCCCTGATGAGGATCACGTCCTCTTCCTCCGGGGACACACAGATGTCTATTCCCCCGAACTCAGGTGAGGCGTTGTCAGGTCTGATAACCACTCCCTCGTAGACTCCGTCCTCGAAAAGAGTATTGGTGCCGTTACCCAGGATAAGATGAGGGACATCATTCTCTGTCACCACTCTCAGTATGGCCCTGAGTTCCTCCACCGTTGAGGGCTCCGCGAACAATGCCGCGTTTCCTCCGGCTTTGAAGGAGCAATATGATGCCATGGATACGTTCTCCCTGATCCTGGGCTCAAGGGAGGGACAGATCTCATTCAGTTTTCTTTTCAGGTCCTGCAATTCCATAGGGTTCAGCTGCCTTTCCGAAGACTTCCTCCTTGTCGATACCGTATTTTGAGAAGTCCTCATATGTCAATGTGTTGGTTTCTATGTCTTTTTTCTTAAGTGAATTGTTGACCCCTCTCGAGCAGTAGGTGTAGATCACCGCGAAAAGCGGCACGCCTAGGATCATGCCCGGGAATCCGAACAGTCCGCCGCCCACGATGATGGCGAACATTACCCAGAAGCTGGCCAGACGGGTGGTCTTGCCAAGGATCTTGGGCCCGATGATGTTGCCGTCCACAGTCTGGAGAGCAAGTGCCATGATGATGAACTTCAGGGCTGCCACAGGGCTGATGATCAACAGCAGCAGTGCGCTGGGCACGGCTCCGATGATGGGTCCGAAGAAGGGTATTATGTTGGTGATTCCGATGATGACCGAGATCAGCATGGCCATGGGGATGGACAGTATGGTCATCAGTATATAGCAGAGTATGCCGATTATGACCGAGTCAATGATCTTGCCGGAGATGAAGCCGCCGAAGGTGGTATTGGTCAGCCTTCCCAGTTCGAAGAGTTTTTCTGCTCTGTCTTTTGAAAATACGGCCAGGATCAGCTTCCGTCCCTGAGCGATGAACTTCTCCTTGGAGTTCAGAACATAGACGCAGATGATCATGGCTATGAAGAAGTTGAGCACGCCCTTGATGGTGGATACGACTCTGGATGATATGAATGTGACTATCTCACTGGAAGCCGGGAGCACCTTTTCCTGGAAAAGATTCATGACCCGTTTCTCGAACTCATCCATGTTGTTGGCGATGTACTGGATTATCTGATTGTCAGAATTCTCACCGTTCTCGATGAGTGCCTCCGTCTGACGAAAATACACAGGAAGTCTGTCCACCAGGCTCACTATGCTGTCATAGAGGTTCGGAATGATGAGCATTACGACACCCACCAGCACGGCGATCATCACCACCACCGCCACAACAGTTGCGATCACTCTTGAAAACTTGAGCGCCTTCTTTGGGGTCTTGGCCTTGGTCTTGATCAGCTTGTACATCCAGGCGACCACCTGATTGTATATGGGGCAAAGCAGATACGCCATGATCACGCCGATGTAGAAAGGCATGAGTATGCCGTTTATCTTCTGCCAGCCTGCACGTATCACGCTGAAGTTACTGATGTAGTAGGAGCATATGATCAGAGCCAGTCCCACCAGGAATATGGTGATGCCAGCCTTGAAAAATTCCCCCTTTTTCCATGTTTTGATACTGAACTTTCTGGGTTCCCGTGTCATGGTAAGGTCCTCCGCAAAAGTGCGCAAACTTGTCTGAAGCGCTATTTCAACAAATAGATTATAACACAAAGCAGTTTGCCTGGGAACTTAATTTGTGATATAGTCTTAACTGTCCGGGACATCGGGTCCGGACACCTCTAAGAACCTGTTCCGGATCCCCATCCGGGCAATTTTATGAAAAGATGAAGATACTGATAATAAGTGACACTCATCACGATATTTACCGTGCTGAGACTGTCATCAGACAACTTAAGAAAGCCGGCCCCCTTGACATCCTGGTCCACTGCGGAGACTATTACGATGATGCGGTCAAACTGGGCAACATGTTCGGCATCGAGACCGTGGCCGTCAGGGGGAACTGCGACCGTTCCTTTACGCGGGACGAATTCGCCATTCTGGAGACTGAGGCCGGCGACTTCTTCGTGACCCACGGCAATATGTACAACGTGGGC
This sequence comes from Bacillota bacterium, assembly GCA_016284485.1. GTDB lineage: Bacteria > Bacillota > Clostridia > Peptostreptococcales > Anaerovoracaceae > RUG754. Next base: position 2,684 of record JAEEOX010000173.1, read on the forward strand.
TACAGCAACGAGGACGTCTACGATACCGCCCTTCAGTACAACTGCACCGGGGCCATATTCGGCCATACCCACCGGGCGGAGAACGTGGATATGGACGGGTTCCTTTTGCTGAATCCGGGAAGCCTCACCCGTCCCAGGGACGGTTCAGACGGAACATTCGCCATACTGAACACCTCAGAGGCAGGCTTCGAAGCCAATATCATAAGATACGACGATTTTATCAAAGGCAACGCCAGGCCTGCGGGCAAGGCCAAGGCAGGCCACTTGAGAGAGCTCTTCAACTGGGCAGACGGACAATAACGGAGGAAAACATGGACATAAATACTCTCAAAAACAGCGAAGTCATCTCAAGGATGGCTGATTACGAAAAGATCTTCTGGCTCAACCCGGACTGCGAGGACGAGCCCTCCTGCCCCTATGGCTTAAGCGACATCGAGGATGCCGAAGCCAGGCTTCAGAGATTCGCTCCCTTCATCCTGAAGGCCTTCCCCGAGACTGCTGAGACTCAGGGCATAATCGAGTCCCCCCTCAGGGAGATCCCCGAGATGCGCAGTATCCTGGCCGCCGAGAACGGCGACTTCCCGGGCAGGCTCTTCCTCAAGATGGACAGCCATCTGAAGGTCTCCGGCTCCGTCAAGGCCAGAGGCGGCATCTACGAAGTCCTGAAGTTCGCTGAAGAAGTGGCCATGAAGAACGGAATGCTCACCGGATCCGATGACTACAGTATTCTTCTGGAAGACAGGTTCAGAGAGCTTTTCGGCAAGTATTCCGTCCAGGTGGGATCCACCGGCAACCTGGGACTTTCCATCGGGATCATCTCTGCCAAGCTGGGCTTCAAAGTCACGGTCCACATGTCCGCAGACGCCCGCCAGTGGAAGAAGGACCTGCTCAGGTCCCGCGGAGTCACGGTCATCGAATATCCCCAGGATTATCAGGTCGCAGTGGC
>JAEEOX010000174.1 GCA_016284485.1 Bacillota bacterium
TTGACTCTTCCCCTAAGCTTCGTCGCAAAAAATCCGAAATCCTGCATCTTTGCGTCGCCTCCGGCGATGAGTATGATGTTTTCCTTAAGGGCGTTCAGCGCGATAAGGGTCGCGTCCACGTTGGTGCCCTTGGAGTCGTTGTAGTATCTGACTCCGTCGATCTCCTTCACGAATTCCAGCCTATGTTCCACGCCGGGGAATTCCCTCAGGACTTTGCATATGACATCTGTATCTATGCCGCTGAAAAACGCGATGGCAGAAGCCGCAAGGGCGTTCTCAACGTTATGATCTCCCAGTATCTTAAGTTCGTTCCTGTCCACCAGAGGATGGTCTCTCCCCTCCTCGTCGCGGATCACCAGCATGTCTCCCTTAAGGAAGGCTCCCAGTTCAACTTCTGTCTTCCTGCTGAAGAGCGCAAGCTTCGCTCTCCTCTCCATGCCTGTTTTGGCCAGGCACAGATCCAGGAGCACCGGATCGTCGGCGTTGAGGATCAGATAGTCGTCCTCTGTCTGATTCTGCCAGATCCTGGCCTTGGTGAGGCCGTAGTTCTCCATGGTGTGATGACGGTTGAGATGGTCAGGCGTAAGGTTCAGTATGGCCGCCACCTTCGGTCTGAAGGTGGAAACAGTCTGAAGCTGGAAGCTGGAGACCTCGGTCACCATCCAGTCCTCAGGTGTGCTCTGTGCAGCGAACTGTACCACCGGGATGCCGATGTTTCCTGCCACCGTGGACTTGCGTCCGGAGGCCTTGAAGATCTCTCCCGTAAGGGACGTGGTGGTGGTCTTGCCGTTGGTTCCGGTTATCCCGATGAATGTTCCCTTGGACAGCCTGTATGCCAGCTCAAGTTCGCCGATGACCTCACAGCCCTGAGCCTGAGCCTTCAGGACGAAGTCCTGCTCCGGATCGGCTCCCGGGGAGATGATCATCTGGTCATATGAGCTGAAATCTTCGGGGAGGGTTCCGTAGAACTCCTCCACGTTGTGTTTTTTGCAGTATTCTCTTATTTCGGGATCGGCCTTGTCAGCGCTCTTGGAGTCCTGGACCGCAAGTTCGTAACCCAGGTCCGACAGTGCGTAGAGCGCGCATTTGCCGCTTCTTCCCATTCCTACGATTATTGCTCTCATTGATTCTCCTTTAGATCAGGGATACTCCGAACGCGATGAGACAGAAGATCAGGGTAAGTGTCACGAACATCCTTACCACCTTGGTCTCGTGCATGCCTCCCAGCTCAAAGTGATGGTGGATGGGTGACATTCTGAAGATCCTCTTGCCGTGGGTCTTCTTGAAATATGCCACTTGGATGATGACGCTTCCGGATTCCATGATGTAGATGAATCCTGCGATGGCAAGGATGAACTCCATCTTCATCATTACGGCGCAGGCTGCGATGGCCGAGCCCAGTGCCATTGAACCGGTGTCTCCCATGAACACCTTGGCGGGATAGTGGTTATATACCAGGAAGCCCACGCAGGCTCCTGAAAGAGCTGTATAGAACACGGCGCTGTCTCCTATGGACAGTCCCTGTGCCATCAGAGCCATGACAAGCGATACCAGAGCCGTCACCGATGAGGCCAGTCCGTCCAGGCCGTCCGTCAGGTTCACGGAGTTGGAGAAAGCCGCCATGATGAACATGACCCAGGGGATGTAGAAGATCCCCAGTTCCACGTAGTGATCCCAGATGGGGATCCAGATGGATGTGTGGGAAGCAAACTGCTGTGCGGTCCCGTCCACGATGTAGTTTCCGCTGAAGAAGTATGCCATGACGGCGAAGGCCAGGCCGAAGACCAGCTGGAGCACCAGCTTCTGCTTGGCGCTGAGGCCGTTGTTGTTCTTTTTGATGGCTTTCTCGTAATCGTCAAGGAAGCCTATGAAGCTGAAGGCTATCATGGTGACTGCGACGCAGACCATGGAAACCGTCAGCACATGGAAGACCGCGGCGATCACCAGAGCCGTCACCACGGTGGCGGTGAGGATGGCGATGCCTCCCATGGAGGGAGTTCCGCTCTTCACCTGATGCCAGGTGGGACCTATCTCCTTTGTGAACTGCGCGAACTGATGTTTTTTGAGAAACGGTATGAGCCTTCCCGTCAGCACTGCGCCAAGTACGACGCTTATTACGAACGCGAGGATCATAGGCAGATAATTATTCATATGACAGCCTTTCCTTCCTTAAATGGTTTCAGGGCGCCTTTAATTTCGCCCTGCGGCGCTTAGCGCCTGCCCTATTCTTCCATGAGGCGGGCAACGATCCTGTCGAAGCCCATGAAGTGGGACGCCTTGACCAGTACGACATCCCCTGCTTTGATGTGATCTCTGACGCCTCCGATGACCATCTCTGCCGAGTCGAAGTATTCAACGGCACAGCCGGTATCGTCGTCCACCAGGATCAGGGGAACCTCGTTGACCTTCTTGATGCGGTGACCCTCAGCCAGAGCGGCATCCATCCATCCGTCAAAGATGTACTTGGAATCCTTGCCCACTGCCAGGACAGTGCCGATCTCCTTGGAGAAAGCGTACTCGCCCACTGCTCTGTGGCCGGCCTCTCTCTCGGATCCCAGCTCGCCGATGTCTCCCAGGATGGCCACATGTCTCCCATCCTCTCCGATGGGTGTTGCCATAAGGGTGTTCATGGCGCTGAACATGGAGTCAGGGGCTGCATTGTAGGAATCGTCTATGATCTTGATCCCTCTGGTCTCCTTGACATCCAGTCTGTGCTCGGTGATCACGGCATTCTCCAGGCCTTTCACAGCCTCTTCCATGGTGAGTCCATAGCTCACGCCTATTGCGATGGCAAGGCTGCCGTTCACAGCGTTGTGAGCCCCGGGGATCCCCAGTTTGATGTTATATGTCTTTTGCTCATATGTCAAAGAAAATTCTATTCCGTCGGAACCTTTGTCCTTCACGCCGGAGATCATGAAATCACATTCCGGCTCGGTTCCCACTTTGAGAAGACGTCCTTTGATACCCCTCTCCTCAAGGTTCAGTTCGTGGAGGATGTCGTTGTTGGAGTACACAGCCAGCACTGAGTTCTCATCAAAATATCTGGTGACGCTAAGCTTAGCCTTAAGGATCCCTTCTCTCTTTTCTTCCGGGAAATACTCCAGATGAGAGATCCCTATGTTGGAGATCACTGCCGCCTCAGGTCTGACCATGTCAGCCAGCTTCGACATTGAATCTCTGTCTGTGATGCCCATTTCCAGCACCGCAGCCTCAGCCTCCGGGTCCAGTTCAAAAATGCAGAGTGGCAGTCCGTAGACACTGTTATGGTTCTTGGTGGAGCAGACCGTTCTGAACTTTTGACTGAGCACGCTTCCCAGGAAATCTTTGGTGGATGTCTTGCCCACGGAGCCGGTGACTCCGAACACATGCCTGTATCCCAGGTTCCTGAGATAGTATCCGCCCAGGTCCAGGAGAGCCTGAAGTGTATCTTCCACCAGGACCGCCGTGACCTTGGTATCTGCTCCCAGGGCGCTGAGGGTCTTCTCTTCATCCGAGACGATCACCGCCTTTGCGCCGGCTGCTGCCACCTGAGACAAGTAATCGTGGGCGTCGCTTCTGGCTCCTATGAGAGCTACGAAGAGATCCCCTTCCTTCACTGTCCTTGAATCCGTGGAAACTCCGTTCACACATGAATCGGACGGGCCTGCAATGATCCTGCCGTTAACGGCTTCTGTTATCTCTCTGATAGTAAGTGTTTTCATGGCTGTCACTCCTTGTATACGTATACCATGGTGCCCTTGGCCACGCTGGTGCCCGCCTTCGGATACTGGTCCACGATGACCCAGTCATCTCTTCCTTCAGCACTGGAGGGTCTGGTGATCGTCAGCCCCAGATTCTTCAGGGTCGCGTCAGCGTTGGCGTAGGTCATGCCCACCAGATTGGGTACGGTGACCTGTGCGGCGGAGGACTGGGCCGCTTCCCCAGCTTCCTCCGAGGGGCTTATGCCCATGTATCTCAAAACGTTTGTCAGTATATTCTTTGCTGCGGGGGCTGCCACCACTGATCCGTAGATGGCTCCTCTCGGGGAATCCACCACCACAAGAAGGGTGATCTTCGGATCATCCATGGGCGCCATGCAGATGAATGAACTGTAGTAGTCGGACTTTGAATAGACGCCGTTCTCAGCCTTCTCAGCTGTTCCGGTCTTTCCTCCGATCCTGTATCCCGGGATCGCCGCTGTGTTTCCTCCTGATTCGGCGACTTCGTACTCCATGATCCCTCTCATCAGATCCGATGTCTCCCTGGAGATCACCTGCCTGACCACGGTGGTCCCGAACTCCTGGACCACTTCGCCGTCAGAATTCACCAGCGCCTTCACGTAGTGAGGAAGCACCAGGTTGCCGCCGTTTCCGAGAGCGCTTATGGCTGACACCAGCTGCACCGGCGTCACCGCGATGCCCTGTCCGAAACTCATGTTGGCCAGCTCAACGGGTCCTATTGTGGACTGGATCAGTCCTGTGGCCTCACCGGGATAATCCACGCCGGTAGCGGATCCGAAACCGAAGCACTGGATGTAATTCTTGAATCTGGATGCTCCCAGCCTCTTTCCCACTTCTGCCAGAGCGGGGTTGCAGGAGTTTCCTATGGCCTGGGTGATGTTCTGGACACCGTGACCTGCCAGATACCAGCAGTTCAGCGTGTAGTCCGCTACGTCGAAAGATCCGTCGCAGTAGAAGGTATCATCCATGTCTATGACCTTTGAGTCCAGTCCTGCCGATGCGGTGATCAGCTTGAATGTGGATCCGGGCTCATAGGTATCTGAGACGATGGGGTTCCTCCACATCTGGAAGAGAAAAGCCACCTTCTCGTCCTCTGTCATCTTGTTATAGGCATCCATCTGCTCTGCGCTGAGACCCTGCGGCGTAAAGGCGTCGTTGGGGTCGAACCCCGGCCATACCACAGAAGCCAGGATCTCTCCTGTCTTGGGATCCATGGCAAGAACCTCCACCTTCTTTGCCTTCCACTTGGCGTAGACCGCTTCGGCCTCCTTCTGGCAGTAGTACTGGATTGCCTCGTCCAGCGTGGTCACGATGCTCAGGCCGTCCTTGGCGTCGTATAGTTTCTCCGTGCCCTCCACCAGTTCGTTTCCGGAAACGTCTGTGTTGGTGACCCAGCGTCCGTTTACTCCGGAGAGATAGCCGTCATACTCCATCTCGATACCGGTCCTGCCTTCGCCGTCATCGTTTACCGAGCCCAGCACCTGTGAGGCAAAGTTGCCCAGTGGATAATACCTCATGGTGGCCTCTGCTATGTCCAGTCCCTTGAGTTTCAGAGCTCTGACGGCCTGGGTCTGCTCCTTGGTCAGATGTTTTGCGAGAGTCGTGACGGAGGTGCCGTTCTTCATCTTGTCGTAGAAAGCGGTCCTTTCCTCCTCGCCGGTGAGCCCTATGGCGTCCATCAGGTCCTCTATGTTACTGTCGACCACCTTGTCCTCATCTTCACCCCTGAAAGTCTGAGGGAAGCCGTACAGTGTATAGCATATGGTGGATGTAGCCAGCTCCTTGCCGTTTCTGTCGTAGATCACGCCTCTCTTGGCGGCGATGGTGGTGTCCTTGGTCTGCTGAGACACAGCCATCCTGGACAGACTGTCCGCGTCGATGATCATGATGTCAGCCAGTCTTATGGTCAGCACAAAAAACAGGAATGCGATCAGCGCAAAACCAATGACCACTCTGCTCTTATTCATTTGACTCGGACGTTTGTCTTTCATTTTTTAGCCTTTTTAGTAAAATGAGCCGAACTTTCGTCCGGCTGCTCATATATAAACTACCCCTATTAATTACCGTAAACTTTAGTTCTGATGGTGTCTGCAAGTCCGGGTGAAACTTCCATCCCGTCCTCGATGTATACGCACTGGCTTTCCTTGGGATAAGCCATCTTCAGGTCACTGATCGCGTATCTTTCGATAGTCTCGAAACTGACCGCCCCTTCGATCTGGATCTGCAGATTGGTTATCTCATCCTCAAGCTGGAGATTCTGTCTGGTGAGGGTGTTTATCCTGTACTGGATGGCTGTTGCCTGTGCACCCATCCATACCGACAGTATCAGAAGTGCGCTGATGAAGAAGACAAGGAAAGCAGAGCGCACCATAGCCGGCGCGGACATGAGTCTCTGTCCTGCCTGGGGTACCGCTTCAAGTCTTCTCCTGAGCTGGCGTTCCTGCTTCCTCACGGCCGACCTGGAAGGGGCGACCGCAGGAACTTCCGCAGGCTCGGGTTCTTCAAGAGCCAGTGCCTGGGAACCGGAAACCGCAGAGAAGTCAGTTACCGTTTTTCCTTTTTTTGCGAGGCTGTCCAGATATTCCTGGGCATAAGAACTGGGTGCCATCTTTTCTCCAATACCTTTGATCTCCGGGCACCTTGCGGTCCCGGGACCTATTTCCTGATCGCTATGCGAAGCTTGGCGCTTCTGGATCTGGGATTCTCTTCCACCTCTTCCTTGCCGGGCACTATGGGTTTACCCGGTCTCTCGATATCCCCCACTCTTCCGCAAACGCATACCGGAAGTCCGGGCGGACAGATGCAGGGATCATATCGGGTCCTGAAGGCTTCCTTGACGATCCTGTCTTCCAGGCTGTGGAAGGTGATGATCGCCAGCCTTCCTCCCGGTTTCAGAACGTCCAGATAATCGTCAACGGCGTTCCTGAGCTCCGTGAGCTCATCGTTCACCTCGATCCTTATGGCCTGGAAAGTTCTCTTTGCCGGGTGCGGTCCTTCGCGTCTCGCAGACGCCGGGATCGCTGCTTTTATGACGTCCACAAGTTCTGTGGTCGTTTCAAGGGGCTTGCGCCGCCTCTCTTTAACAATGAATTCGGAGATCCTTGACGCCCACCTCTCCTCTCCGTAATTGCGGATGACTTCGGTGAGCTGCTCCTTTGTATAGTCATTCACCACATCGTAAGCGGTGAAACTTGCTGTCTGGTCCATTCTCATGTCCAGGGGGGCCTCTCTCATGTAGCTGAAACCTCTGTCAGGGTTATCCAGCTGAAAAGAGCTGACTCCCAGGTCCAGCAGGGCTCCGTCGATCTTGTCGATCCCAAGTCCCGCGAGGACCTTCTTCACTTCCGAAAATCTGGCGTGGACGAATTCTTTTCGGCACTGCCATTGGGAGAGCCTCTTGCCGGCCGCGCAAAGTGCATCATTATCGCGGTCTATCCCGACTAAGAGTCCGTCCTCTCCCAACTTGCTGCAGATCCCGCTGGAATGGCCTCCGCCTCCCAGTGTGCCGTCTAAATAAATTCCGTCCGGCTTTGGATCAAGTCCGTCCATTACCTCATTGAAAAGTACTGAAGCATGTATGAACTCCATAGGATACCTCCTTAGAATCCGTACTCCTTAAGCGCTTCTCCGAAGTCCTCGGTCTCCATCTTACTGTCATTCAACGGATCCTCCCAGACTTCTCTGGCCCAGACTTCGATCTTACTTCTGGCTCCTATGGTCACTAGTTCTTTTCCGACTCTGGCATACGACTTTAATTCTTGGGGGATGACTATTCTGCCTTGTTTGTCGAATTCGCACTCGGCTGCATTGCCTAAATAGTGCCTTATGAACGCTCTGACCTTAGGATCCGATTCCGGAAGCTTATCGATCTTTTCCATCTGCTTCTGCCAGTCTTCCATGGTGTAGATATAGAGGCACCTGTCAAGACCTCTGGTAAGTACACAGCTCCTGCCGAGTTCATTCCTGAAGCGTGAAGGAACGATCATCCTGTTCTTATCGTCTATGGAATTGTAATTCGTTCCCATGAACATTTCGTTCTCCTCAGTCGGACCCGGCCCGTCGGACCGCAGCTAACAGACGTGTTTGATTGCCGATATTTCCGGTTTCAGGGCGCAAAGTCCCAATCCCGAAAAGTATCTTGACACCACTATACACCACTGGTCACCACTTTGCAAGCACTTTCCCCCACTTTTTTGGGTAAATCAGCCACTTTTTCATGGATTTCTCCACTCGGGTGGGTTTTTCAGCATAAAAAAAGAGAGGCGTCCGCTGCCTCTCTTTTTGAGATCTTTTAAATAATGCTAGATGTCGTCTCTGTCAACAGGACATACCATGCATCTCGGGCCGCCTCTTCCCCTGGAAAGCTCCGACAGGGAAATGGTGTGTACCTTGAGTCCGTGCTTGTCCAGAAGATCGTTGGTGACGTAGTTCCTGTCGATGGTCACCACCTCGCCCGGCGCGATTGCCAGGGTGTTGGATGCGTCATTCCACTGCTCTCTCTGAGACACCAGGACGTCGCTCCCGCCGCATTTGATCATGTCCACTGCAGGGAGTTTCAGTTCCTTCGCCAGTATTTTGTTGAGGCCGTCCTTCATAGCCCTGAATTTGAGCTCTCCCTTGGGAGAAAGAGTCATCTCATAGGCTGCCAGGGGTCCTTCGATCATGGGATCGATGGTGAACTTGTCGTGATCCACCATGGTGAAAACCGTGTCCAGATGGCTGAAAGCGCCGTACTTGGGCAGGTCGATGGCCAGGACCTTCTTGAACTTTGACCTGAGCAAAAGATTTCTGGCGAAGTTTTCCGCTCCCAGGATGGTGGTCCTCATGGAAATACCCACGGCCACAACGTCCTTTGAGAGCACCATGACGTCTCCTCCCTCGATGGAGAAGCTGTCAGACAGGTCGTACCAGATCTGATCTCCTTCTTTTGCGAAATCCGGGCTGTACTTGTAGATGTACTTCAGGATCAGTGCCTCACGGTGTCTTGCCTCGTGGTGCATGTGGTGGATATTGATGCCCTCGCCCACACATGCTCCCGGATCCCTGGTCATGTAAAGATTGGGCATGGGCTCGGAAATGTAGGTATCCTCCCCCTCGATCAGATCCATGAGAGAAGTGATCCTGCCTGTGCTGATCTCCGCCCTCTTGATGCCGGAGATGACTTTCTCCACCATGGCGCTGGGCTCCATTGCCATGAGATACTCCTCAAGAGCCTCTCTCATTCCCTGAGATGTGATCTTGGAGAGATCGAACAGCTCGTTGAAGAACTGGCTGCGGACCTCTCTGTCAGTCAGTGCCTTTGCGGCCTCATCCACGTAGTACAGGACCTGCACTCCGTTTTTGCGGAGAAGATCAGCGAAGTCATCGTGTTCCCTCTTGGATACCGTAAGGAACGGGATGTCCTCAAACAGCATCTTCTGAAGGGTGTCCGGTGTCAGAGCCTCCAGCTCTGCTCCCGGCCTGTGGAGAAGTGCCTTGTTCAGTTTGCCTATCTCAGAGTAATTGTATATTCCTCTTCCCATACTGCCTCCTTGTTTTATCATTGCGCGGCCGGTATTCTGCCCGGCCGATATCAAACGTAGTATATGTTTCAGATGTCTTTGAACATGTCCATCTGTCTCCCCGCCCAGCTGGATGCCGCCGCTTCGTGGACTGTGTCCTCAGGCATCAGATGCCCCACCAGAAGGGGCGACTTCGGGTCGTGGTCCCTCATGTTTCTCAGGACCCTTTCCCTGCTGGTATTTGCGTAACAGTACCTGCACATGTGTCCGCAGGTATCGTACTGCCCTATGTCTCCCGAGAGAAAACACTGACAGTCCTTACGCATGTTCTTACGGCTGGGGAATCTGAGTCTGATCCCCGCGGCTTCCTGCCATATCTCCTGTGTCATACATCCCCGGCAGTCGGCGCCGTATGCCGCAAGTTCATTTCCTTCCGCGCAGGGTCTCAGGGTCATGCCCCTCTCCCCCGCTATCTCGATCATGGCCTTGCCCAGCTCAAGTCTGGCCTCCTTCGGGACCGCCCTTGCCTCCGGAAAATTCTCCCTGACCTTGTCGTACAGGTCCAGAAAGCTTATGATGCAGACCTTGGTATACCCTTCCAGTTCTCCCGCCATCCTGGTGAATTCCCTGATGTGAGCACTCATATCGTAGGTATCGTTCAGGAGGATCGGATCGTACCTCCAGGCCACCCTTTCCGGGCCCACCATGTCCGACAATGTCCTGAAGGACCGGATCACTTCGTCCTTTCCGGGAACGTTGGGCTCTATGTCCCTGCCGTAGGGAGTGATGGTCACATGCCAGTATGTTCTGTAATCCCTTAGGGCATCCATCTTCGGAAGCATTGGCGAGGGATCCTTGGTGCAGAAGCCCATGACGTCCACCACAGAAGGGTCCAGCACATATCTGGTGACGCTCCGCGGTTCGAAGGGATTCCTCACCATGACGAAACCCTCCCTGAGTCTGTTCACCAG
>JAEEOX010000175.1 GCA_016284485.1 Bacillota bacterium
GCCAGATCCTCCACCGATCCCCTGTAGTATCTGGAATCGATCAGGGTGATCCTTGAGAAATCGCTGAGGATCGCCGGAACGAAGGAGTTGGCGTAGGAATCCTTCACGATCAGAAGGGACGGCTTTCCTTCCCCGTTCTCGGGAATGATATCAGCCTTTCCGTAGTTGCCGCCCAGATATACCTCGTACTGATCCTTCTGATCCAGCCTGTCTCTGAAATATATGGAGCTGAACTCTTCGCCGTCGGCGGTGAGTTTCGTCCTGTCCTCTTCCCATCCTGCGGGGAGCTGGATATCATCGGTCACATCGCCGTTCATGAGGATCTTGGAATAAAGGGTCCCACGGAATCCTCCGGAGACCGTCACCAGTTCCGGAAGGTCGACCTTGAGTCCGGCCCGGGCAAGATAGACGGATGCGGCGTTCATTGCACCCTTCATGTTCCAGTGGTGATCCGTCTTGTAGTACATGTCAGGCTCCATCTGGTCCCTCAGAAGGATCAGGCCGTCTCCCAGCGCATCCTCCGCGTGAGAGAAACAGCGATACTCATCGAAGTTGGTGCTCATGTTGTAAGCCGCCCTGTTGGCAAAAGACGCAGAGGGTACCAGCATCACGTCCACCGGGATCCTTCCTTCCAGGTCACTTCTGAGAAGTGCCACATTGTCCAGATTTCCCCGGAACGTTGACCAGTCGAATTCCCAGGCTGTATTCCTTTCCGCCAGGACACCGTCCTTCAGGAGATAGACGCCGTTTATGTCCTTCCTGAGTCCGGCCTTCAGTATATTGGAATACATACTTATCCACTGCTCGCGGCCTATGATCTGATCCGTCAGGTATTTTTCCGAATCCTCTTCGAATTCACCGCTCAGAATATCCCCGATATCAAAGTCGGGTGCCTGCTCCAGGTATCTGTTCTCGTTGTCAGACTTCTCCCTATCCGGAAGGATCAGTGTGCCCAGGGACAGGAAGGCGATGATGAGCACGGCGGATACCATCAGTATTATGTTTTTCTTTGGATCTTTTGCGCTCATATCAGAACCTGAAATAAAGGAACGGGTTGTAGCTTCCGCTTACCAGGAAGGCTACCGAAACTATAAACAATATTGCAAGGACTGCGGTCTCCAGTATGTCCGCGGCAAGACCTCCGCGTAACTTCCCGAGAATGCCTGTCCATATCTTTTTGACAACGGGCGTGGAGCAGATGGCTGCCACAAGGAACAGCGGCCAGTAGGAGGACAGATAGTATCTGAACTCCAGAGGCTGGGCCGTTCCCTTTCCGAACATGCAGCCCACGAATTCCATGAGTTCCCCGAAGTCGGTGATCTTGAAGAGCACCCAGCCCAGGGTCACCAGGAACAGCGCATAGAAATGCTTTATAAATGCCAGCTTCCCCGGGATCCTGTCCAAAACCTTCAGAAGGAAGAGCTTCTCGATTATGAGGAGAATGCCGTAGTAGACTCCCCAGAGCACGAAGTTCCAGCTGGCGCCGTGCCAGAGTCCCGTAAGGGCCCAGACGATGGCAATGTTTATGAGCTGTCTCAGAAGCCCCTTCCTGTTGCCGCCCAGCGGGATGTAAACGTAATCTCTGAACCATGAGGAAAGGCTCATGTGCCACCTTCTCCAGAACTCAGTTATGGTGGACGAGATATACGGGTAGTTGAAGTTCTCCAGATAGTCGAAGCCGAATATTCTTCCAAGGCCGATGGCCATATCGGAATAACCGCTGAAGTCGAAATATATCTGGAAGGTGAAGGCGATGGCGCCCATCCATGCAAGGCCTGAGCTTATGTCTGCGTAAGCTTCCTTCATGCCGTAGATCTCCTCCCAGACAGCGGCCATCTGGTTGGCGATGAGGATCTTTTTGGCAAAGCCGAATATGAATCTTCTGATACCTTCCGTGACCCTTTCGGGATCCGAAGTTCTGGCCTTCAGAGCCTTCTCACAGTCCGAGTACCTGACTATGGGTCCAGCGATGAGCTGGGGGAAAAGCGCCACATAGCAAGCCAGGGTGATGAAGTCCTTCTGGACCTCCACCTTGCCTCTGTACACGTCGATGACGTAGGACATGGTCTGGAAGGTGTAGAAGCTGATTCCAATGGGAAGAGCTATGCCGAGAAGATGCATGCCGCTTCCCACCAGAGAGTTCACCGTCTCGATCAAAAAATCTGCATACTTGAAGAAACCCAGCAGTCCCAGGTTCACAAGTACGTCCAGCACCAAAAAGGCGCGTGCAGCGCCTGTGGAGCCTTTTTCCTTCGCCCTTCCCACCATGAGTGCCAGCACATAGTTGGATATGATCGACACGATCATGATCAGGATATACTTGGGCTCGCCCCAGCCGTAGAACACAAGGCTCGCCAGAAGCAGCACTGCGTTCCTGGCCCTGGTGAACCTGGCAGGCGTAAGGAAATATATTAAAAGCGTCACCGGAAGGAACGCCATTAAGAATACTGAACTTGAGAATACCAAAACATCCTCCGCGTAATTAGTCTTACAAGAAATATACCACGGAGGATGAATGTTTTCAATAAGGATATAGTGGAATGAGGGGCTGTTTGTTCAGAAAAATACCAAGATATTGTCCCCTGAAACATCAGGGCAAAGAAAAACCGGCGACCCTTTCGGATCGCCGGAAGAAATGGTGCCCAGTTCCGGAATCGAACCAGAGACACGGGGATTTTCAGTCCCCTGCTCTACCAACTGAGCTAACTGGGCACGTTCTTTCTTGTAAATGGTGGGCCTCCAGGGATTTGAACCCGGGACCTGCCGGTTATGAGCCGGATGCTCTAACCACTGAGCTAGAGGCCCAAATTCTGAACTGGTCGGGGTGACAGGATTTGAACCTGCGGCCCACTGGTCCCAAACCAGTTGCGCTACCAAGCTGCGCTACACCCCGTCATCGGCAACTATTTCATTATAATGACCGATCCTGACATTGTCAAGCAGGGATTTTGATGGTTAAAATCTGGCAGGGGCAGAAGGATTCGAACCCTCGACACGCGGTTTTGGAGACCGCTGCTCTACCAACTGAGCTATACCCCTATATTATGGCGGAGAAGATGGGATTCGAACCCATGCTGCCCTTAACGAACACTAACGGTTTAGCAAACCGTCCTCTTCAGCCACTTGAGTACTTCTCCTTATACTCGCCAATTTCACGTTCTACTGCGTTGCTGCTCCTTCGATCGTCAGTCACGTACCTGAGTACGCTCCTTCCTCACTCAGTCGCGCGCCTTGTATAACGCGAAATTGCCTTCGTATCAGATGCTCTTCAAATTCACATTTCCCGCTCCGCCGAAAGGTGCCTGAAAATATGAAATTCACTTCGCAATCTATATGTAAACGGCATTGCCTATGACCGATCGCGGATAATGGCGGAGAGGGTGGGATTCGAACCCACGGTCCCTTGCGGGATCACCGGTTTTCAAGACCGGCTCCATAAACCACTCGGACACCTCTCCATCGTAAGGTTCTCCCTGTAAATGATGGTGACCCATCCGAGATTCGAACTCGGGACACCTTGATTAAAAGTCAAGTGCTCTGCCGACTGAGCTAATGGGTCTTATAAAAAATTGGCTGGGGTAGCAAGATTCGAACTTACGAATGACGGGATCAAAACCCGTTGCCTTACCGCTTGGCTATACCCCAACGATATTCCCCAAACCTCTTAATAGTTTAAAAAAATGTGGTGAGCCCGTTGGGATTCGAACCCAAGGCACACGGCTTAGAAGGCCGTTGCTCTATCCAGCTGAGCTACGAGCCCACACTTTTAAAAAAATGGAGCGGAAGACGGGATTCGGACCCGCGACCCTCGCCTTGGCAAGGCGATGCTCTACCCCTGAGCCACTTCCGCATGTATAGATATTAAGTTTTTAAAAATTGGTCGAGGGAGATGGATTCGAACCATCGAAAGCTCAGCTAACGGATTTACAGTCCGCCCCCTTTGGCCACTCGGGAATCCCTCGACAGTGGAGCGGATGATGAGAATCGAACTCACGCCATCAGCTTGGAAGGCTGAGGTTCTACCATTGAACTACATCCGCACAATGATCATTGGAGCTGGTGGAGGGAATCGAACCCCCAACCTGCTGATTACAAATCAGCTGCTCTACCGTTGAGCCACACCAGCGTGTTAAATTGGCGACCAAGATCAGGCTCGAACTGACGACCTCCAGCGTGACAGGCTGGCATTCTAACCAACTGAACTACTTGGCCGCATATGCACGGAGGTCGAATCATCTAATCGCCCGACGCACTTTATAAATATATATTAAGTCTCCGGCTTTGTCAAGATTTTTTTCTCGATTTTTAAAACTTTCCCTTTACCCCCTGTCAGATCCTTGAGAAAGGCCAGTGTTTCCCCTTCTCTTTCAGTATCGCAGGACAGCTCCACGTCAACGTTTTCGCCGAATTCCGCACCGATCAGACCGAAATATCCGCCCTGGATCTTTTGCAGTCTCCCGTAGGTGCTGTAATCCAGGGAATAGTTTATGACGGACATTTCGAAGGCTCCGCCCACGCCCGCCTCCTCAAGGCCCAGCTTGGCAGTGGACGAGTATGCTCTGGCCAGTCCGCCGGTACCCAGCTTGATGCCGCCGAAATATCTGGTGATGACCACGCAGACGTTGGTCAGCTCCATGGAGCTGAGAAGCTTCATGACCGGAGCTCCCGCAGTACCCTGTGGCTCACTGTCGTCAGAGGACCACTGTATCTGCATCTTGCCCCCTATGATCATGGCGGGAACGTTATGGGTGGCCTCACGGTGTTCCTTCCTTATGGAAGCAATGAACTCCTCAGCCTCTTCCCTGGTGCTTACGGGCCTGATATGACAGATGAATCTGGATTTCTGTATTATCTGTTCCGCCGTGGCTTCCCTGAGCACGGTCCTGTAGAGCATCATATCTCGAACTCCTCGTATCTTGAACGGTACTTTTCCGGTATCTCGCAGGTGATCAAAGTGCCCTCCTCCACATATTCCACGGACTTGATCTCGGAATCCTTCCTGATGCCGGATGTGGCTGCGCCCTTTGCGAAAGGCACCAGATACCTGACTTCCACCCGGTCTCTGAAAAGTCTCTTCTTCACTTCCTCCAGAAGTTCGTCCACTCCGCGGTCATACTTGGCGGAGATCAGGAAGCTGTTCTTCCCTGTGAAATTCAGGGCGTTGAGCCTGCCCTCATCCAAAAGGTCCATCTTATTGTAGCAGGTTATGATCTCCTTGTCATAGGCTCCGATCTCCTTCAGGACCTTTTCCGTGACCTTTACATGCATGTCGTATTCGTCTGCGGTAAGGTCCACCACGTCCAGCAAAAGATCCGCCTCCGTCACTATCTCCAGAGTGGACTTGAAGGCCTCCACCAGAAGGTGCGGCAGCCTGGATACGAATCCGATGGTGTCCACCAGAACGAAGCTGTGACTGTCATCCAGATCTATCCTTCTCCTGTAGGTGTCCAGGGTCGCAAAAAGCATGTCCTTCTCGAAAACTTCCTTGTTTTCCGCATCCTGGGCGCGGTCCAGTTTACGGATCACGTCATTCATTAAGGCAGACTTGCCCGAGTTGGTGTATCCCACGATGCAGACTACGGGAATGTCGTTCTTCTCTCTCTGCTTCTTCTGGATGGTCCTGGTGCCGGCTATGCTCCTGAGCTCGTCCCTGATGTCATAGATCCTTCTCTCGATGTGGCGGCGGTCCGTCTCCAGTTTTTTCTCGCCGGGGCCCCTGGTGCCGATGCCTCCTCCAAGCCTGGAGAGAGACTTGCCGAAGCCGGTGAGCCTGGGAAGCCTGTACCTGAGCTGAGCCAGTTCCACCTGAAGCTTGCCCTCCCTGGACGTGGCCCTCTTTGAGAAAATATCCAGGATAAGGATCACCCTGTCGATGACCCTCACTCCCGTGGCCTCCTCCAGGTTCCTCAGCTGCATGCCTGTGAGTTCGTCGTTGAATACCACAAGATCCGCCTCCATGTTGTTCACTGCTTCCTTCAGTTCCTCCACCTTGCCTTTGCCGATGAGAGTCGCAGTGTTGGGGCGTTCCATCTTTTGCACCATGGTACAGATGGGCTCTATGGACGCCGCCTCGCAGAGGCCCTTGAGCTCTTCCATGGAATAGGAAATATCCTCGTCGAGCTCGACCCCGACGAGGATAGCATTATATTCTTCTCCTATGACTTCATTCTGATCGTTGAACTTTATCATATATCCTACGTTTTTAGTGAATTACAGGATGAACTTGTCAAGGTCCTCGGCGTCGATGGTCTCCTTGAACCTTGCCTTTACGTATTCTTCATCTATCAGGATGTGCTTGGTGTCTTCGTTGGGAACGTTGAAGGAAACGTCCTCCAGAAGTCTCTCCATCACCGTATGAAGGCGTCTGGCGCCGATGTTCTCGGTCTGCTCGTTCATAAGGTAGGAGATGGTCGCGATCTCGTCGATGCCGTCCTCTGTGAACTCCAGCTCCACGCCCTCAGTCTCAAGGAGAGCCTTGTGCTGCTTGGTGAGAGCGTTCTGCGGCTGTGTCAGGATCTTTACGAAATCATCCTTTGTAAGGCTGTCAAGGGTGACTCTGATGGGGAATCTTCCCTGAAGCTCAGGAATCAGGTCCGTGGGCTTGGATACTGAGAAAGCTCCCGCTCCGATGAAGAGGATGTGGTCTGTCTTGACAGGACCGTACTTGGTGTTGATGACTGAGCCTTCGACTATGGGAAGGATGTCTCTCTGGACTCCCTCTCTGGAAACGTCAGCTCCGGACACCATCCTTCCGCCGGAAGCGATCTTGTCGATCTCATCGATGAAGATTATGCCGTTCTGCTCAGCGTTGGCTACCGCCTCATCTGTTACCTGATCCATGTCGATGAGCTTGTTGGCCTCCTGCTCTCTCAGGATCTTTCTGGCTTCTGAGACCTTGCAGCTCTTCTTCCTGGTCTTCTGGGGCATGTCGCCTCCGAAGATGTTGCCGATGGCGATGGTCATTCCTTCATTGGACATGTCCAGCTGATTGCCCTTGGGCTGTGCCACCACCTCGATCTCGATGTACTGGTCCTCCAGAAGGCCGGCTCTCAGCTGAGTCCTGACCTGCTCTCTGGCCATCTCGATATCGTTGTCTTCCTTCTTTGCAGCCTCGTTCTGCTGATCGATGTACTGCTGCTTCTGGCTCTGATATCCGCCGGAGTTCATGATGAAGTCGAAGGGGCTCTTCTTCTCCCCTACGTTCTTCTTTTTGCCGGGGATGATGGCTTCCACGATCTTCTCTTCGGCGATCTGATCTGCCACTTCATATTTTTCCTCAAGTTTGGACTGTTTGGTCACTCTCATGGAGGCCTCCACCAGGTCTCTCACCATGGAGTCAACGTCTCTTCCGACATAGCCGACCTCGGTGAACTTGGTGGCTTCCACCTTCACAAAAGGCGCGTCCATGAGCTTGGCGAGACGTCTTGCGATCTCCGTCTTACCGCAGCCTGTGGGACCCATCATGAGGATGTTCTTCGGAGTGATCTCCTCTCTCATCTCTTCGGAAAGAAGGGATCTTCTGTATCTGTTTCTCAGAGCGATCGCTACGGATTTTTTGGCCTCGTTCTGACCGATAATGTACTTGTCCAGCTCGGAAACGATCTCCCTGGGCGTCATACTGTATAACTTGTTAGCCATCGATCTCGCCTCCTTCTTCATCGAGTTTGAGCACCGTGATATTGTCATTGGTGTACACGCAGATGGAACTTGCGATCTTGAGGGATTCCCTTACG
>JAEEOX010000176.1 GCA_016284485.1 Bacillota bacterium
CGGCTATGAGTTCAAGGTGGTAGACTGCCGCATTACCAACTTCCATCTGCCCAAGTCCACCCTGGTGATGCTGGTCAGCGCACTGTATGACAGGGAGGGTGTCCTCAAGGCTTACAACGAGGCCGTGAAAGAGAGGTACAGATTCTTCTCGTACGGAGATGCGTGTTTGTTTATCAAGAAATAAAAGTATAAAAAAAGAAAGCCGGCTCGTGCCGGCTTTTGCTATTATTCCAGTCCCGGAAACTCCAGCTGCCTCAGCGCTTCAAACAAAATGATGTTGGCGGAGTTGGCCAGGTTGAAGGAGCGGAGCCTTGTGGAACTGGACATGGGAATGCGTATGGCATGCTCTGCATGTTCTGCAATGAAATCCCGAGGGAGACCGCGGGTCTCCCTGCCGAAAAGGAACATGTCCTCATCGCAGTAAGAAAAATCAGTATAGCGATGACCGCCTTTGGTGGTGGCGAGAAACAAACGATGCGGTTCGGTTCCGTCCGGGCCGTATTTTTTCATGAATTCGTCCAGCGAACTATGGATCTCAAGCTTAACGTAGGGCCAGTAATCCAGGCCGGCGCGCTTAAGGGACTTGTCGTCGATGGAGAAGCCCAGGGGCTCCACCAGGTGGAGGACGGAATCCGTGGCTGCACAGGTGCGGGCGATGTTTCCGGTGTTGGGCGGGATCTCAGGCTCTACGAAGACTATATGTAATGACATTTCTGTACCTCTTTCTGAAATATACCGCCATTATATTCCAAAAGAAGCCAATAAACAAATTTTGGTTTTTTGCACAAAAAACTATTGACGAAGTTATTGCAAGGTGATAATATAACCACAATTTAATAATGCTTTAAACCTGTGAGGAAGAGTAAGTAAGTTCCGATGCTTACATATGAGAGAGCCGGGGGCGGTGAGATCCCGGCATGCGGAGGCGGAACCGAATGGACTTCTGAGGGCAAACTGAACGGACCATGTGAGTGGTCCTGAGTAGGGGCGACGGAGACATAACTTCGTTACAAAATGAGGCATATGATGGTATGCCGGAGTGGGCGCGGAAGCGTCAAGCCGGGTGGCACCGCAGGAGTATTCATGCTCTTGTCCCAGCATTTTTGGGATGAGAGCGTTTTTTTATCCCAAGGAAATCAACGGACCTGAAATCGAAAGGAGAACTGAAATGACACTTAAGAACAATGAGATCCCGTACAAGATCTACCTGGAAGAAGACGAAATGCCGGACAAATACTATAACGTCAGGGCGGACATGAAGAAGAAACCAGCACCGCTCCTCAATCCGGGAACAATGGAGCCCATGACCAAGGGGGAGCTTTCGGCAGTGTTTTGCTCGGAACTGGTGGACCAGGAACTGAACAATGATGATCCGTACATCGAGATACCTGAGGAGATCAGGCAGTTCTACAGGATGTACCGTCCGTCGCCGCTGGTCAGGGCTTACTGCCTGGAGGAGCAGCTTCAGTCGCCGGCGAAGATCTACTATAAGTTTGAGGGAAACAATACCAGCGGCAGCCACAAGCTGAATTCCGCCATAACTCAGGCGTATTACGCCAAGAAGCAGGGGCTGAAGGGCATAACCACTGAGACGGGAGCAGGTCAGTGGGGCACTGCGCTTTCAATGGCCTGCGCATATTTTGGACTTGACTGTAAAGTTTATATGGTAAAGGTGTCCTACGAACAGAAACCCTTCAGAAGAGAGGTCATGAGGACCTACGGAGCAACTGTTACTCCTTCCCCGTCAATGGAAACGGAGATCGGCAAGAAGATCAATCTGGAGCATCCGGGAACCACCGGCTCTCTGGGCTGCGCCATATCCGAAGCTGTGGAGAAGGCGGTCACCACGGAAGGATACAGATACGTTCTTGGAAGTGTGCTGAACCAGGTCCTGCTTCACCAGTCCATAATCGGCCTGGAGACCAGAAAGGCCTTCGATAAATATGGGATAGATCCGGACATCATCATTGGCTGCGCCGGAGGCGGTTCCAACCTGGGCGGCCTCATCTCACCCTTTGCAGGGGAGAAACTCAGGGGAGAGAAGGACTACCGCATAATCGCCGTTGAGCCAAAATCATGTCCCAGTCTCACAAGAGGTAAGTATGTATACGATTTCTGTGACACCGGAAAGGTCTGTCCTCTGGCAAAGATGTACACCCTGGGAAGTCAGTTCATTCCTTCGGCGAACCACGCCGGCGGCCTGAGATATCACGGTATGAGCCCCATCGTTTCGGAACTCTATGACCAGGGGATCATCGAGGCCAGGGCTTATGAGCAGACGGAGGTCTTCGATGCGGCCGTCAGATTCGCCAGATGCGAAGGCATTCTTCCCGCGCCGGAGTCCAGCCACGCCATAAAGGCTGCGATCGACGAGGCTCTCAGATGCAAGGAGACAGGCGAGGAAAAGACCATAGTCTTCGGCCTCACCGGGACCGGATATTTCGATCTTAAGGCATACCAGCAGTTCAATGACGGTACCATGACTGACTATGTGCCCACGGATGAAGAGATCGAGGCCAGCCTCGCCAACGCGCCGGGATATGCAAAATAAGAGCCAAAATGGCGCAGATTTCATTGAAAGGATGGAAAAACAGGAGTATAATATCCATTTGAGGAGATGTGGCCATGAAGAAATTAAACGTTGCCATCCTGGGATTGGGCGTGGTCGGCGGAGGAACCTATGACATCCTCCGTACCAACCGGGACCTGATCACAGAGAGGACAGGATGTGAGATAGAAGTCAGGAAGATATTCGGCAGAAGGCACCGCGACGATGTGGCGGAGGAGCTCTTCACGCTGGATTACGATGAGATCCTGAACGACCCCGAAACAGACGTGGTGTGCGAGACCCTTGGGGGTGTTGAACCTGCGCTTTCCTTCATGCTTGAAGCCATGAGGAGAGGGAAGCACGTGGTGACAGCCAACAAGGCTGCGGTCGCCGCGGGATGGGACGAACTCAACGAGACCGCAAAGTTAAACGGAGTGCAGTTCCTCTACGAAGCTTCAGTCTGCGGAGGGATGCCGGTGCTGTCGGCCATCAGGGGAAACCTGAGCGCCAACAGATTCCTGGAAGTGAGGGGGATCATAAACAGTACCACCAATTACATTCTTTCCAAGATGGCGAGGGAAGGCAAGAGCTACGAGGAGGCCCTGAAGGATGCTCAGGCCATGGGCACCGTGGAGAGGGATCCATCATCGGACGTCAGCGGCATGGATTCCGCCAACAAGCTCTGCATACTCATGTCTCTTCTTTTCGGGAAGCACATACCTCCGGAGGAGATCCCCAGGACCGGGATCACGGAACTCACGAAGGAGGACATGGCTGAGGCAGGCCGGAACGGCCAGGTCATCAAGCTTGTGGCTCGCGCCTGGCTGGAGGGTGACGAACTCAAGTGTTACGTGCGCCCCGAAAGAATTGCAAAAGACGATCCCCTGGCCATGGCCAATAACGAGAAGAACGCACTGATCGTCACATCGGACATGTCCGGGATCAACATGTTTTACGGTAACGGCGCGGGACCTCTGGTCACAGGGTCAGCGGTTGCCGGGGACATCTTATCAATAGCTCTTATGGGAGGAAAATGAAACATGAGCATATTTGAAGAATGGAATGAACTCTGCGGAGAACAGTCAGAAGAGAGCTTCAACGCTTTCTGGAAGGAATATTCGGACTGCGAGACCAAGGTATACCAGAACATCCTTGCCAACTATCCCAAGAAACTCGAAGGCAAGTTCTCGGATCTGATCCGGAAATTCGATGCCAGACCTGCCATCTTCATGGGATTCATGGACGGGATCTCCGACTCGCTCAACGAGAAGATCGATCTGGAGAAGGTCACGGAGGATACCGAGCTTTCCTTCGATATCGACTTTGAAAAGCTGTACTTCAATATGCACAAGGCCGGAGCGGACTATCTCTACACCCTCAGAGAGTGGAACAACGTCTTCGACGATGAGAAGCTTGCGTCCATCGAGAAGGCATACAAGCGTTCCAAGACGGTCCACGTAGCCAAGAAGCCTGGCAGGAACGATCCCTGTCCCTGCGGATCAGGCAAGAAATACAAGAACTGCTGCGGGCGTAATGCCTAGGAGGCGTGAAATGTCTTACAAAAAGCGGACTGAGGCCATCAGGAACAGACTGAATGAGATCAAACTTCCTCATCTCAAGCTCAAAAAACTCGAGATGAACGACGTGATCCATCTGGATGAGCTGGGCCTGGATTTCACCAGGAAGATATCCAACTCCAGACCTGCGCCGAAGAGCGGACACTATGAACAGTCCCACTATTCCACGGTGAAGGAGATCTTCAGGTACGGAACAGACACCTTCAGGGACAGAGTCTTCATCCTGGACAAGGATAAGCCAAGAGACAAGGAGTTCCGTGAGTACACCTACGGTGACTTCAGGGAGGACGTGGAAGCTCTGGGAACAGCGCTTACCGTAAAGTACATGCAGAAGGGTTCCCCCATAGCCATCATAGGTGAGAATCAGTATGACTGGTATGTATCCTACATGACGGCTCTCACGGGAGCCGGCATTGCTGTGCCACTGGACAAGGAGCTTCCGGACAACGAGATCGAGATAACCCTGAACCGCAGCAAGGCTGAGGCAGTAATCCTCTCTTCCAAGCTCAGAGACAGGATACTCAAACTGGGCGAGAAGGGCAGGCTGCCCTACGTAAAGACATTCGTGGTAATGAAGTCCGGAGAACCCCTTGAGGGAAACGTAGTTGGCTTTGACGCTGTCATAAGCGAAGGCAAGGAACTGCTGGCCATGGGAGAGAGATCTTTCATAGACACGGAGACAGATCCCGATGAATTCAGGGCGCTGTTCTTCACTTCCGGGACCACCTCGGACGCCAAGGGAGTAATGGCCACCTCCAGACAGCTGGCCAACAACATTAACGCTGTATCCGCCTATGTCAGGATCAACGAGAAGGATAGATTCTTCTCCGTGCTTCCTCTTCACCACACCTATGAATCCAGCATCGGATACCTTCTGGCCGTGGCCTACGGAAGCTCCATCGCTGTGAACCAGGGCCTGAGATACATCTCTCAGGATCTGAAGGACACCAGGCCAAGCATCCTGATCGCGGTGCCTCTTCTCATTGAGCACCTCTATGACAGCATCCAGAAGAACATCAGGAAGAGCAAAAAAGAGAAGATGGTGGATTCCATGATGCACACCACAAGAGTCCTCAAGACCATGGGGGTGGACATCAGGAAAAGAGTCTTCAAGGAGATATACGACGGTATCGGCGGGAACATGGAGTACATAGTTTCCGCAGCCGCACCGCTGGATCCCAAGATCGGCCAGTGGCTGACGGATCTGGGCATAATCTTTTTGCAGGGCTACGGACTGACTGAAACCTGCCCGATCTCGGCGGTAACACCGGAATATGACACGAGAGTGGGTTCCGCAGGAAAGACCATCGTAAACGGAGAGATCCGTGTGTCCAACCCCGACGAGAACGGAGACGGCGAGCTGGTGATCTCCACCGATACTCTGATGATCGGATATTTTGAGGATGAGGCTGCCACAAACGACGTGATCGAGGTGGACGAGAACGGAAGACGCTGGTTCTATTCCGGCGACATCGGCCACGTTGACAAGGACGGCTACGTCTACATCACCGGCCGCATCAAGAACGTGATCGTCACTCAGAACGGCAAGAACATCTATCCGGAGGAACTGGAGCAGCTGATCATGGAGAACGAGGACTTCTCCGACTGCATGGTCTACGGCAAGGAGGTCCCCGGAGAGAAGGAGCTCATAGTCACAGCCAGGGTAATTCCCAACTATGACAGACTCAAGGAAAAATACGGGGAGATGGATATCCCCCAGATATACAAGCTTCTCCTCCACGATATAAGGGAGATAAACAAGAAGACCACCAACTACAAGGCCATCAAGGGCCTTGAGATCAAGGACGGAGATTACATCAGGACAAGCACCAAGAAGATCAAGAGGTACAGGGAGATCAAGGAAGGAAAGATCCTTCCGGTGGAGGATCTCAGGGAGACAGAATGACTAAAACCGCTTTGGTCACCGGAGCATCACGAGGAATAGGGAGAGCCATTGCAAGAGCCCTTTGCGAGGAGGGCTTCTTGGTGTGTCTGAACTATGACCAGAGTGAGGAAAAGGCTCTGGAACTGTGTTCCGAACTTCATGAGAGAGGTTTCAGCGTCATGACCTACAGGGCGGATGTTTCCGACAGCCGCCAGGTCGGCGAGATGTTCAGGGCCGTCAGAGAGAAGTTCGGACCGGTGAGCCTTCTGGTGAACAATGCAGGCATCTCTTGTCAGGCACAGATCCAGGATCTGACTGACGAGATGATCGACAGAGTGCTGGGAGTGGATCTTAAGGGGCAGATCAACACCATAAGGTGCGCTGTGCCGGACATGATCGCCTCCAAGAGCGGCAACATCATAAACATCGCCTCCATCTGGGGCCTGAGAGGAGCGTCCTGCGAATCCCTTTATGCTGCGGCCAAGGCCGGGGTCATAGGGCTCTCAAGGTCTCTTGCCATGGAGCTTGCTCCTTCGGGGATCAGAGTGAACTGCATCTGCCCGGGAGTGATCGATACGGATATGATGTCGGTATACGATGAGGAGACAAGAGAGCAGCTTGCTTCGGACACTCCCATGGGGAGGCTGGGCAGTCCGGAGGATATAGCTGAAGCAGTGAGATTTTTCAGTTCAGAGGGATCAGCTTTCGTTACGGGGCAGGTCCTTACGGTTGACGGCGGATTCGCCGGATAGATATAATAAGATAGATGAGACTGGGTTACGATCTTACAATTGAACAGGTCCAGAAACTGACCATGACTCCTGAACTCATTCAGGCCATCCAGATCCTGCAGTACAATTCTCAGGAGCTGGAGGAGTTTGTGTGCAAAGAACTCATGGAGAATCCTCTCCTGGAGCAGGCAAAGCCTGAAGAGGAACCAAGGGAGGAACAGACCAGGGATGATGACAGGGATGACATCGATTTTGAGGAACTGAGGGAGAAGATGCTGGACGCAGGCTATGACGACGTCAGTTACTCCCAGTGGAAGGAGAAACCTGCGGAGGATCAGCCGATGACCTTCGACCAGTATACGTCCAAGGAGGAAACTCTTTCGGACCATCTTATGATGCAGCTGGGTCTTTCCAAACTCAACGATCTGGACATGAAGATAGGGAGATTCCTTATTGACGCACTGGACGACAACGGGTATCTCACCATGGAACTTCCCCAGATATCCTATGTTTTCGGCACGGATGTGGGCGAGGTGGAAAAGGTCCTCAAGGTCATCCAGAGCTTCGATCCCGTGGGGATCGGCGCAAGGGACCTCAAGGAATGTCTTCTGATCCAGCTGGACAATGTGGAGGACGATTTCCCGAAGGACAGCATCAGGTTCATCATCTGCAACTATCTTAAGGAACTGGGCGACAACCATATCCAGGAGATCTCCAGAAACACCGGACTTACCGCCAAACAGGTCCAGGCAGTTGCAGATTTCATCAGGACACTGGATCCCAAGCCGGGCAGGGCATTCTCAACGGGAGAACAGCTCAAGTATGTCATTCCCGACATCATAGTCGAGGAGATGGACGGAGGCTACGAGCTGGTCACCAACGATGAGGCTGAGCCCCATCTGATGGTGAGCCAGTACTACCTTGACATGGCCAGAGACAACAGGGAGGACGAGGAGGTCCAGAAATACCTCACAGATAAATACAAGTCCGCTCTCTGGCTCATCAAGAGCATAGACCAGAGAAAACAGACTATATATAACGTGGCCAGGGCCGTGATGGAGCGCCAGAAGGAGTTTTTGAAAAAGGGCGAGAAGTACCTGACCCCCATGACACTCAAGCAGATCGCAG
>JAEEOX010000177.1 GCA_016284485.1 Bacillota bacterium
GGTCGGGATCACCAGCTTCTCCTTGGTGGTGAATCTCCAGTCCAGGATGAATCTGCCCTGAAGTTCCTTTACGGCTTCTCCCCTTATCCTGACGTGAGAATCGCGCCAGTAACCGAATCTGGGCACAAGATTGCAGTATTCCCTGCCGATGTTGTAGCCGCCGGTATATCCGATCTCATCGTCGATTACCACGATCTTGCGGTGGTTCCGGTAGTTCAAGTTGAGACCGATCTTGAGACCGAACTTATAAAGTCTCGGAGGGAAGAAAAATCCCACCTGTCCGCCGGCTTTTCTGAATTCTCTGGTAGCACGGTTTCCGATCATCCTGGAACCCTGAGTATCCACCAGAAGCTTGACTTTAACTCCCTGGGCGGCCTTTTGCGTAAGAGCGCGGATCAGCTGTTTCCCTATCTCATCGTTTTTTATGATGAAATACTCAACATAGACCGATTTTTTTGCGGCGGCGATGTCATCCAGCATGCGTTTGAAGAGGATGCTGCCGTCGATAATGAGCTCAACGTCGTTTCCGTCGGTATAGACCGAACCTCCGTAGACCTGATTCAGTTTGAGAAGGTCTCTGTTAGCCACTGCGGCAGGGTTTTCGGGAAGAGCCGTTCCTCCGTCCAGGTCATCGATCTGCTCCTTCAGAAGCTTCTCGAAGGCGTCATACTCATCGTCATAGAGCCGGTTGATCTTCATCCTTGAGAGATTCTGGTTCAGGAAAAGATAAAACACAAACCCCACAACAGGCAGGAACGCCAGCACCATGATCCATGCCAGTGCTGCAGCTGATGATTTCCGCTCAAAAAATATGACCGCAAAAATGAATATGAAGTTTATGACATAGAGTCCGACAGGGATCGCAGCGTAGTGTTTAAGGAATTCATCGAATACCATGTCAGATCAGTTCTCCTTCCAGACTGAAGGTGTTGGAAGACGTTATCCTGACCTTCACAAGCTTGCCGGTGAGCTCAGATCCTCCCTTGAATTTGACGAGCTTAAACGTGCCGGTCCGTCCGGACATCTTGCCGCGGACTCTCTTGGCCGGACCATCGCAGAGGACCTCCACTTCCCTTCCCACATAAAGTGAGTTCTTGTATGCCGAAGTTTCATTGATCTCATCGCAGAGCCTGTTGAATCTCTCATGCTTCACGTCTTCAGGCACCTGATCCTCGTACTCTGCAGCGGGAGTGCCCTTTCTGATGGAGTAAAGGAATGTGAATGCTGAATCGTAGTCAGCCTCCCTGCAGAGTTTAAGGGTATCTTCAAAGTCTTCTTCTGTTTCCCCCGGGAAGCCTACGATGATGTCAGTGGATATGGAGATGTCGGGACATGCCTCTCTCAGCTTTCTGACAAGGTCAAGGTATTTCCTGCTGTCATATCTCCTGTTCATCCTCTTTAAGATCCTGTCAGAGCCGGACTGAACGGGCAGATGGAAGTTGTGGCATAGTTTGTCACAGGTCCTGAAACAGTCTATGAGCTTGTCAGAAAGGTCTTTTGGATGGGAGGTCATGAAACGGATCCTCTCCAGTCCCTCCACTTCATTGAGTCTTTTCACGAGGTCCGGGAAGTCCGCAACGGGTCCTTCCGGGTCTCCCTTGTAGCTGTTGACGTTCTGGCCAAGGAGCATGATCTCCTTGACTCCGTCTGCCACCAGCCCTTCCACTTCCTTCACTATGTCGGAGGGCTTTCTTGAGCGCTCTCTGCCTCTGGTATAAGGCACGATGCAGTAGGTGCAGAAGTTGTTGCAGCCGAAGGTGATGTTCACGTATGACTTGTGTTCAAACAGTCTTCTGACAGGAAGTCCCTCGATGATCTCTCCTCCGTCCTGCCATACGCTGAGCTGCTTCTGTCTCTCCCTGTAGAGATTGTCCAGAAGGTCAGGGAGCTCATGGATGTTATGGGTGCCCAGCACCACGTCCACCCATGGATATTTGGACTTGATGGAATCGATGACCCTCTGCTGCTGCATCATGCATCCTGTGCAGCAGACTATCAGGTCATCCCCCTTCTCAAGTTTTTTGTTCTTTAACTGTCCCAGAGTGCCGAAGAAACGCTTATCTGCATTGTCTCTTATGCTGCAGGTGTTGAAGAGGACAAGGTCTGCCTCATTCTTGGTCCTGGCGGGAAGGAATCCCTTCTCCTCCAGGAGGCCTGCCATGACCTCAGAATCGTGTTCATTCATCTGGCACCCGAAGGTCTGTATGAAATATGTTTTACTCATGTTTCCTCTGTCTGCCCATGAGGCGTATGACGCTTTCTTCAGCCGTCATTTCTCCCAGAAGGAGGCCGTGCATGGTATTGGATATGGGCATCTCTACCCCGTATTTATCTGAAAGCCGGCATACCGCATCCTGGGTGGTATAGCCTTCGACGATCATGCCCACCTTCTTGAGAGCCTCTTCCGTGCCCATTCCCTGGCCCAGCATGATGCCGAATCTTCTGTTTCTTGAATGTATGGATGTGCAGGTCACCACCAGATCGCCGATGCCGCTGAGTCCCGCAAAAGTTTCAGCTTCGCCGCCCATGGCCACGCCCAGGCGCTTCATTTCGGCGATACCTCTCGTGATGAGAGCTGCCTTGGCGTTGTCACCCAGTTCCAGTCCGTCGGAGATACCGCATGCCAGTGCGATGACGTTTTTCACTGCGCCTCCAAGTTCTACTCCCACAAGATCGTGGTTGGTGTAGACCCTGAAGTATTCGTTCATGAATATCTGCTGGACCTGAGCCATGAACTCCGGATCCTGTGACGAAACGCATACTGTGGAGGGGAGTCTTCTGGCCACCTCCTCAGCGTGGGAGGGACCTGAGAGACAGGCGAAAGAAGAACCTTCGTAAGTGTCCTCCCAGACCTGTGACATTCTCATGAGAGTGCCCTGCTCTATTCCCTTGGCCACGTTGACCACGGGGACGCCCTTTCTTATTCCGTTGATATCATTAAGAACGTTTCTGAGCTGCTGGGCAGGAACAGCCATGACCAAAAGTTCGCAGTCGATGACGGCTTTTTCAAGATCTGACGTGACCTTGAGCTCCTCAGGAAGCATGAGCCCCGGCAGGTACCTGTGGTTACCGCCGGTCTTCTCAATCATCTGGATCTGAACGGGATTGCGTCCGTACAGGGTGACATCGTGACCGTTGTTAAGAAGTACCAGGGCAAGAGCAGTTCCGAAACTGCCTGCACCGATCACTGAGATCTTCATTTGCCCTTCCCCTTTCCTGCAAGAAATCCAAGAGGCGGTTCCTCACCCTTCATAAGTCTTTTGATGTTGCCTCTGTGCATGAAAATGATAAGAGCAGCCATAACGAAGACGAAGGGAAGGAATGCTTTCTCAAGGAAGATGGCATAGACCACAGCCAGAGCGGCTCCCGTAATGGAACCGGCTGACATTCTCTTGGTCAGGAGCGTAACTGCGGCCACCGTAAGAAGGCACAGAACAGCCAGCTTCCAGTTGACTCCCAGAAGTCCGCCGAAGGCGACCGCCACGCCTTTACCGCCTTTGAATCCGTAATATACGGGGAAAAGATGGCCGATGAAGGCTGCGATGGAAGCCCAGTAGCAGAGGGTCGGCTCTCCGAATATGAGAGTCAGGATCAGCGCTGGAAGAAGTCCCTTGAGCACGTCCACCACCAATGTGATCACTGCTGCCTTGGCTCCAAGCACTCTGAGTGCGTTGGTCGTACCGGCGTTGCCGCTTCCCTCCTTCTTGATGTCGATGCCTTTGGCGCGGCCCAGAAGTATGGAAGGAGAAACGCTTCCGATCAGGTATGAAATTATAACCGTAACAAGAATCTTAACCAATTAGATCCTCCCTGTCTCCTTTTTCCCTGAAAATGAACTTGATGGATGTTCCTTCGAAGTTGAAGCTCTGTCTGATCCTGTTCTCCAGATACCTGGAGTAGGAGAAGTGCATTAAATCCCTCTTGTTGATCTGGAAGCTGAACAGAGGCGGTTTCACGCCGATCTGGGCAGCGTAGTAGATCTTGAGTCTTTTGCCCTTGTCTGAAGGAGGCTGCTTCATGAGGATGGCGTCCTGGATCAGTGAATTCAGCTGTCCGGTGGGGACCCTCATGGCTCTGTTCTCAGCGATGGTCTTGCACATGGGAAGGACCCTGTCCATCCTCTGTCTGTTGAGTACGGATATGAACAGTATTGGAGCGTAGCTCATGAAAGCAAGATCAGTCTTCAGCTGGTTCTCAAAGTCCCTCATTGTGTTGGTCTCTTTGACCACCAGATCCCACTTGTTGACGAGGACAAGTATGCCCTTGCCTGCTTCGTGGGCTATGCCAGCGATCTTTTTGTCCTGTTCGGTAAGACCTTCGGCACCGTCTATCATGAGGGCGCAGACGTCGCAGCGCTCGATGGCGGCTACGGCGCGGACCACAGAATACTTCTCTATATCGTCATAGATCTTGGCCTGCCGTCTGATGCCTGCGGTGTCTATGAGCAGATATTTCTCACCGTTCTTCTCGAAAGGCGTGTCTATGGAGTCTCTGGTGGTCCCTGCAATGGGAGAAACGATGACTCTGTTTTCTCCCAGAATGGAGTTCACCAGTGAAGATTTACCTACGTTGGGTTTGCCGATGACCGCGATCTTGATCTGATCGTCATCTTCCTCTTCGCTGTCTCTTGGGAATCCTGCCACCACGTCATCCAGCACGTCTCCGAAGTTCAGCACGTTGGCGGATGATACCGGGATAGGTTCACCAAGTCCCAGCTCGTAGAAGTCGTAGAAGAAGTCCGGAAGTGCCGACGGTTTGTCGATCTTATTGACAACCAGTACGATGTTCTTGCCGGTCCTTCTCAGCATGTCCGCCACTTCCCTGTCGGCGTGGGTCAGCCCGTCCTTGCCGTCCACCATGAAGATGATGACGTCGGCAAGGTCCATGGCCACCTGAGCCTGCTCTCTCATCTGCGAAAGAATGATGTCGTCGGATGCGGGTTCGATGCCTCCTGTATCTATAAGGCCGAAGCTTTTGGAATTCCACTCGGCGTCGGCATATATCCTGTCTCTCGTAACGCCGGGGGTGTCCTCAACGATGGATACGCGCCTCCCAACTACTCTGTTGAAGAAAGTGCTCTTTCCCACATTGGGTCTTCCCACTATGGCAACTATAGGCTTACTCATCGAAAAGTCCTCCTATGAATTCAGCGGCGTCAAAGGGTTCCAGATCCTCGATGCCCTCTCCTGTTCCGATAAACTTGATGGGTATGTCGAATTCATCCGCGATGGTGATGGCTATGCCGCCCTTGGCAGTGCCGTCAAGCTTTGTAAGCACCACGCCTGTGATCTCGGCGGTATTGCCGAACTCCTCTGCCTGAGAAATGGCATTCTTGCCGGTGGTTGCGTCAAGTATGAGGAGCGTTTCTCTGTCAGCTTCGGGCCACTCTCTTGAGATGACTCTGTCCATCTTGGCCAGCTCGTTCATAAGGTTTTTCTTGGTCTGGAGCCTGCCTGCCGTATCACAGATCAAAACATCCGCGTGTCTGGCCTTGGCGGACTGGATGGCGTCGAATATGACCGCAGAGGGATCTGCTCCCTCTCCCTGCTTGATCACAGGGATGTCGTTTCTCTCGCCCCAGATGCTGAGCTGTTCTGACGCAGCAGCCCTGAAAGTATCTGCTGCCGCCAGGACCACGGATTTTCCCTGCTTCTTCAGCCTGTAGGCCAGCTTTCCGATGGTGGTGGTCTTGCCCCCGCCGTTGATGCCTATCATCAGTATGAGCAGCGGGCTCTTGTCAGAAAGTTTCTGCCTGTCACCCTTGTCCACGTGTCTGATGAGAATGTCCATCAAAGCCTTTTTGACGTTCTTCGGAAGGGTCAGATAGTCTTCGGAGATCTTCTCGCGGATCTCATCCATTATGGTCATGGTGGTCTCCATGCCTATGTCTGAAGACACAAGAAGCTCTTCAAGGTTGTCGATGACTTCCTCATCCACCTCCATCTTGGCAAAAAGTGTGTTGCTGATCTTTTCGCCCAGACTTCCAAAAAATCCTTTTTTCTCTCTGAATATACTCATTAAATAAGATTTCCTCTCTTATAGTTCAAAATCGGTTCCCAGCCTGAGGGAGATCACCTTGGAAACTCCCTGCTCCGGCATGGTGACTCCGTAAAGGACGTCTGCATGCTCCATGGTTGCCTTCTGGTGGGTGACTACCACGAACTGAATGTCGTGGAAGTTCTTGAGATAGTCGGCGAATCTGTCGATGTTCATGTCGTCAAGAGCAGCCTCCACCTCGTCAAGTATGCAGAAAGGCGTGGGCTTGGTCTTGAGCACTGCGAACATCAGCGCGATAGCCGTCATAGACTTCTCTCCGCCGGAAAGCAGATTGATGTTCTGAAGCTTCTTTCCGGGGGGCTGAGCTATGATCTCGACCCCTGAATTCAGGGGATCGTCTTCGTTGTCCATGGCGATCCTTGCGGTTCCGCCTCCGAACATCTCGGTGAATATCTCTTCGAAGTTCTTTTCCACCTGATCGAAGTTTGCTCTGAATCTGTCCTTTATGATCTTATCCATGTCACGGATGATGGAGTTCAGCTCATCCATGGCGGAGGTGATGTCCTTGCGCTGGTCCAGCATGAACTCGTAACGCTCGGACACCTTCTGGTATTCCTCGATGGATGAAGGATCGAAGTCACCGATCTCGTCCAGTCTCACCTTCATCTCCCTGGATTCCTTGACAGCCTGAGAATACTTGAAGTCCTCGATCTTATAGCTGAGGGCCTGAGCGTAGGTGATCTCATGGTCATCCAGAAGTTTCTGCTTCAGTGCTTCAAGCTGAGCGTCATTTCTGGCCATGCGGATCTCCTGCTGCTGCTTCTGCGCTATGAGGGAATTAAGTTCCTCCACCTTCATATTGAGTTCCTGAGTCATTTCCTTCACAGAAGCCAGGGCCTGGGCCTTGTCCTTATCGATCTCGGAAATGTATTCCTCAAGACCTGTCTTCTTGTCGGACAGGACGCTGAACTTGTCCTCGGTGTCACCGGAACCGTAAAGAAGCCTGTCACGCTTCTCCATGATGCTGTCCAGCTCATCCTGCTTCTTATCGATCTGTTCGGTCAGGTCGTCTATGTTATCCTGTGATATCTCTATGAGATCATTGAGAGCATCTATCTTGTTCTCTATCTCTGTCTTCCTGATGCGGGCGTCTGTTATGGCCGAATTGGCTTCAGTCACCCTGGATGATATGCTCTCGATCTCCCTTAGAAGATCCTCAGAGGAAGCCTCCATCTCTTTGATCTTCTTCTCGGATTCTTCTGCAGATGCAGCGGCATTCTGCTCCATCTCCTCAGTGTTCTCAAGTTCTTCACGGATGGTGGCAAGTTCCAGCTGTCTCTTTTCTTTTGCTTCAGAGGCATTCCTTAAGCTTTCCCTGAGGGTGGCGAGCCTTGCCTGGAGTTCCACGTCCTTTGCCTTGAGGGCGTTGAGCTCCTCCTCGAACGATCTCACCCCGGATCTCAGAGAAAGAATCTCTTCCCTGCTCTTTTCCTTCTCATCAGTCTTGGACACAAGATCCTTGTCGATCCTGTCGATCTCAGAGCTCAGATCGGCGATCTCCGTCCTTCTGGATAGGATGTTCATGGTCTTTGTCTTGTATCTGCCGCCGGTGATGGCGCCGAATGCGTTGACCACATCTCCCTCCAGGGTAACGAAGCGAAGTCCCTTTCCGGCTATCTTGGAAAGTCTGACGGCGGTATCCAGGTCTCTTACAATGGCTGTCCTGCCCAGCAGATATTCCATGACTCCTGTGTACTCCGCGTCATAGCCTACGATCTCTGACGCCAGGCCTTCGAAGCCGTTGGCCTTCTCTACGGCATTTTCTAGCCTTGTTCTGCTTCCTTTGACTGATTCCATGGGAAGGAAGGTAAGACGGCCTGCAGAAGCCTCTTTGAGCCTCCTGATGGCGTTCTTGGCGTCCTGATCCTTCTCACAGACAATATTGGATATCCCTGATCCCAGGGCAGTCTCTATGGCTGTCTCAAAACCCTTGGGTACGTCGATGAGTTCAGCCACGGTGCCTCTTAAGCCGTGGCCGGATCCGTTCATGATGAACTTCACCGCTCCGCCGTAGCCTTCGTAGGAGGCTTCCATCTCCTCAAGAGCCTTCTTTCTGGCGGCAAGCTGTGATCTCTTGATCCTGAGGTCACCTATCTCTCCTTCCAGCTTGTCCTGGGTTGCGGTGAGATTTGATATCCTTCCCTCGGCGTCTGATATTTTGTTCAGGACCTTATTGCCTGAGTCATCATTTTTGCTCTTTAGTTTCTCTGTCTCGGCGATCTCATCCTCGATGTCTCCGGAGTTGGCCATGACTTCCTCAGAGTCAGACAGAAGCTGCTCCTGCCTTCTGAGAAGGGTCTCCTTCATGCTTCCGATGGATCTTGATTCGGACCTTAAGCCGGATGCCTTGCGGGAAAGCTCCAGGATGCTGTTCTTGATATCCTCAAGTGCGCCCTGCTTCGCGATGGATACGGACATGATGCTGTTATAGCTGTCTATCTCCTTCTCGAGAGCCTTAGTGGCCTTCGACATGTCTTCAGCCATGTCCGAAAGAGCGTTTTCCTTCTCTTCGTTGGAAGCGATCTCTCTTTCGAGACGTCCGTTCAGGGTCTCTATCTCCCCGGAGAGCCTGTCTATGTCACTGTCCATGGCCGAGAGCCTGGTCTCGTCCATCTGGGTCTTGTTCTTGATGTCGTTGAGCTTGTTCACAATGGAAAGAAGTTCCTCCCTGGCCTTGTCTCCGAGGGACTGAAGTTCTTCGTTCCTCTGTCTCTCCTCTTCGATCTTTTCATCCAGAGCCAGCTTCTCGGTCTTGTGCTTCTCGATGTCAGCACTGAGCGCCTCTGCATCATCCTCAGACGTAGATCCGGCAGCGTTCAGTCTGTCAATGTTGTGAAGGGCGATATTTATGTCCAGGTCTTTCTTCTTGGCTCTGATCTCCAGAGCCTCAGCAGCCTTTTCGCTGTCTTCCTTCAGTCCGCCGATGCGGTCCTCGATCTCAAAGATTATGTCATTGAGCCTGTCCAGGTTCACGTTGGCGCGCTCCAGCTTGTTCTCAGCCTCGCGCTTTCTGGACTTATACATCACGACCCCTGCTGATTCCTCAAGGATCTCTCTTCTCTCCTCGGGCTTGCCCTCGATGATGTTCTGGACCTTGCCCTGGCCGATTATGGAGTATCCGTCCACGCCGATACCGGTATCCATTATGAGCTCGCGGACGTCTCTCAATCTGCACTGGTTGTTGTTGATGAGATATTCGGACTCTCCGGAACGGTACATCCTTCTGGTAATGGCGACTTCGTTGTAGTCTGTGGGAAGTATGCCCTGGGAGTTGTCGATGACCAGAGTCACCTCGGCCATTCCCCTGGATTTCCTTGATGCGGTGCCGTTGAAGATGACTTCTTCCATCTTGCCGCCTCTCAGCATCCTGGGGCTCTGTTCACCCAGTACCCATCTGACTGCGTCGCTTATGTTGGATTTTCCTGAACCGTTGGGACCCACGATGCAGGTGACTCCCGGGTGGAAGTCGATCACCACAGGTTCCGCAAAAGATTTAAATCCCTGTATCTCGATTCGTTTAAAATACATGTTTTCCCTCTTTGAGCCGTTCAAGGGCGTTCTTTGCAGCGTCCTGTCCGGCTGATTTTTTGCTCTTACCGGAGCCTGTTGAAACAGTTTCTCCGTTAAGTTCTATGTGTACGTGGAATGTCCCGTCATGGGCTGGTCCATCGAAGCTGTCCACGACGTACTGTATGTCTGTTACACAGCCCTTCTTCTGGACCCGCTCCTGGAACTCCGACTTATAGTCTGTGAAAAGTTCGCCCCTGATGGCTAAGCTGATGGTCTCGCTCAGGGTGTTAAGGATCACCCTTCTGGCGCTCTCGTATCCTCCGTCCATGAAGACTGCGCCGAACACGGCTTCCATGGCGTCAGCTGTGATGGAGGGTTTCTGGCTTCCACCGGTCTGGGATTCTCCTACGCCAAGTCTGATGGCCTCGTTGACCCCCAGTTCTTTACCGGCAACATCCAGAGATCTTTCACAGACAACTATTGCTCTGGTCCTGGTCAGCGCGCCTTCCGGCTGATCCTTCATGAGTTTGAAAAGCTCCTCGCCGACGACGCAGTCCAGAACGGCGTCGCCTATGAATTCCAGTCTCTCATTATCCTCGTAAGCTCCCAGATGCTCCTTCTTATAGGAACTGTGGGTAAGAGCGGTCTTAAGAAGCGAAGGATCGCTGAATCGGTATCCTATCCTGTTTTCGATATCTTCAGGTCTCATTTTATTTGATGTCCTGTATGGATTCCTGGATAATGCTGATGACGTCCTCTTCCACAAAGTTGACTGCCTTGAGGATCGTGGACCTTACTCCCTTGGCGCTGGAGGAACCGTGCATCTTGACGATGGGCTTTCTGACTCCCAGAATAGGTGCTCCGCCATACTCGGCGTAGTCGAACTCCTTCTTGAGCTCCATAAGTTTGTCCACCAGAAGCAGAGAACCCACTCTGGCGTGAAGGCCATTGGTGAATTTCCTCTTGATGGTCTTGAAGGTGTTCCAGGCCATTCCCTCAGTGAGTTTCAGGATGATATTGCCGGTGAAACCGTCGGTCACTATGATATCCACCTTGCCCTTGGGAACGTCTCTTGCCTCGATGTTTCCCTTAAAGTTCAGATCGGATGCCATCAGGAGATCATAGGCTTCCTTGGTGAGTGAGTTGCCTTTCTCCTTCTCCTCTCCGATGTTGACCAGCGAGACTGTGGGGTTCTCTCTGCCCAGGACGTTCTCCATGTAGATAGATGACATCATGGCGAACTCCACAAGGTTCCGTGCTTTGCACTCGGAGTTGGCTCCGGCGTCGCAGAGCATGGAAGGTCTTCCACCGAGGATCGGATA
>JAEEOX010000178.1 GCA_016284485.1 Bacillota bacterium
CCTTCTGGTCGGCCTTGCCGCCACGACCGACCTGTAGCCTCACCCTAAAGGCCTTGATATTCTTCTTGTTTCGAATAGACGGGAGATAAACCTCGACCGTATCGATGTCATAGCTCGAGTAGGGCAGCTTGCGGAGCCTCAGACTGTCGATGGAATAGGTCCCCTGCGAAGCCAGGGGCGAAAAGAAAGCGAAGGTGAAGGCGATGCACAGGCCACCAAGGGAATCCGGGACAGTGAAGCGCACTACCCGCTTTCCGTTACCCCTATCCACCTCCAGTGGCGGGTAGAACATAAAGTCATCGAGCACAATCTTATGCCCGGCGTTCCTCGGCGGCTGACCATTCTGGTCACGGAAGCCTACGGACATGTGGTCTTTCCCGGGAACAAAGAGGAGCCCCCTGGCGGGCTTGACCGAAGGTCCTGTCATACTGAAGGAAAGTTCGTATTCGGCGTCCTTCAGCAGGGAGATGCTCCCGTTGTAGTGCCCGCCCCGGGTGCGGCACAGGTCTTTCCACGTACCAGTAGTGTTCCCGTTGTCAATAATGGCTACAAGCTGGTTCAACTTGCGGTCGCTATTGGGAAGCGTGTCCCCTAGCTTGTTGCTCCAGTTCGAGAAGAACGGACCATCCCCTCCGCCAAGTTTCTGGCCAAGGCCGCCAAAGTTAATGCTGCCCGCCTCGTTGGCCACGTTAACGTTCACGAAGATACTATCTGTCCTGGGAACAAGCCTGTACATAAGGGCCGACTCGTTGCCCGCCGTGGTATCCTGCGTGGAGTCCGGGGGGAAAATTGTCACAGAAGAGCGGGGCCTAGCCGGGAACACCTTGAACCGTTCAACCCCTGACGCGATTTCCACTGCACTGTCCTGGGCCACCGACATATTGGTAAACCTGCAGTTTCCGCCGGTGGTATCACCGGCAACGGTGCGGCAGGCGCGCTTAAGGACCTTGTTCTCCACATACCAGTGGGCCTCTTCTACCGCCTTGTAGGCACCGCTGTCGTTGTAGCGTATGTACCGAATGAACAGGCTGTCGTAGTCCGGGTTACTGGCGAGGCAGGTCGAATTCGAGTCACCCACCGTAGTGCACAGGATATACGACGAGGAGTCCCTCTTATTGGGGTCGTTGTTCCTGGGGTCCATATAGACCGTATCGTGGACAACATAGGTGGTGTCGCTCTTCGAGCCCATCTGGGAAATGTCCGACTGGAGCAACGGGCCCACATTCCCAGCCTCCTGGTTGGCGCTGATTATGTTGTGGGTGCGCACGCGGAACTTGGTGGAGTCCGTAAAGGCACGACCCGCGATGACCACAATGGCACCCAGAAGTGCCATGTAGACCAGAAGTTCCATGAGAGTGAAGCCTTTTTTCATCTGATCACCCCCGAGATGGATATGTGCTGGTTGGGCACCCCGCCCTTGCACTTGAAGCACCAGTTGACGGTTACGTCGACACGCTTGGAGAACACGTGAGTAAGGCTATCCGCCCCCCGCAGCCATGAGGAGTTCATCGCCTGATAGGTGGTATCGGGAGAAACCGTGACATCGGCCAAATACGGAATCTTTATGTCATGGCTAATCAGTCCAGGCTGGCCTTCCCACTTACGCCAAATGGTGTCAAGATGAAGAGTTTGCGGATTGCCGTTTGCATCGGCAAAGGACGCATCCATAAATTTTGCAAGGCCCAAGGTGCCTATGGAATCGAGGATGTTCTGCGCCACCTCGGTGGCCCCGTCACGCCCGCGGATACGCATCAAGGCTTCGCGGTTGCCCTTCTGCAGGTTGGACACCGCCATATAGAGAATCCCTAGCACCAGGGCCGACACAACGATCTCCATGATGCCGATGCCGCGCTTGCGGCGCAGGGCCTGTTCTGGTATACTCTGTGTACGCATTGCAGCCTTCCTATATCCCCGACCATTCGCAGTCATCGTAACTTATGCTGGGCTCAAACTTGTTCTGTTTTTTGTACTTGATCGCCGCAGAGCGGATCTCTCTGGAGCCATACTGTACCGCGAAAAACCCTCCATCAACAGGGGCCGAGGAAAGTCCCTGCCTAGGGGAGAATTGCGCACCATTCGGTTCAAAGTTCGTAAGCTCAATCTTGTTGGTACAGCCGTCATTACTGATAATCTTGTTCGGGCTGTCCAGCAGGAGTGTATCAAGCCTCACTGTCTGAACGGTAATGGAGTTGCAGGGAGCCATGAACATCACGAGCATGTTGGAATTCCCCGACTCCGTCTTCACGCAGAGCGTGGTACTCATCCGCCGGGCTTCGTTAGAGGCACGCTCCAAAAAGGCGCTGATATTGTAGGCGGCATCCTTGACCTTGGTATTGGCTATGGCGCGCTGCATCTTGGACACTCCCAGAGCCGAGAGAATACCCATGATGGAAATAACCACCGCCACCTCCAGAAGGGAGACGCCTTTCTTGTCGCGCATACCCCGCATAAGGCGGGAACTCTTCAAAATGTTCAAAAACTTACTCATAAGTAAATTCACCCTACGACAGGAAGGGGGGCGGGTATACCTCCCTAAAC
>JAEEOX010000179.1 GCA_016284485.1 Bacillota bacterium
CGCCTATGACATCGTTCTGAACGGCGTCGAGCTGGGCGGAGGCTCCGTCAGGATCCACGACAGGAAGCTTCAGAAGATGATGTTTGAGGCTCTGGGCCTCACAGACGAGGAGTGCGACGAGAAGTTCGGCTTCCTCATCGAAGCCTTCAAGTACGGTGCGCCGCCTCATGCAGGCCTGGCCTACGGACTTGACAGATTCGTCATGCTGCTTCTCGGCGAACCTTCCATCAGAGAAGTCATCGCTTTCCCGAAGAACCAGAACGCACAGTGCCTGGTCTCCGGAGCACCTTCCGTGGTGGACGACGCTCAGCTTGAAGAACTGGGGATCGGAGTAAGACATGAGTAAGATAGGAGTGCTGGGAGGGACTTTCGATCCCATCCACAACGGCCACGTGGCCCTTGGCCTCGCCGCACTGGATGAGGTTGGACTGGATAAACTGATCGTAATGCCCGCCCACATCCAGCCTTTCAAACAGCATAGGAAGATCGCCCAGGATGAACACAGACTGGCCATGGCCCGCCT
Source organism: Bacillota bacterium (assembly GCA_016284485.1). Taxonomy (GTDB): domain Bacteria; phylum Bacillota; class Clostridia; order Peptostreptococcales; family Anaerovoracaceae; genus RUG754. The sequence goes on from JAEEOX010000179.1 coordinate 524, forward strand.
TGCCTTCGAGGGCAGGGAAGGAGTGGAGGTATCGGATTTTGAGATGACTAAGGGAGACATCTCATATTCCTACGATACCATGTCCTATCTGAGGACGATCTATCCCTATGACGACCTCTATTTCGTCATGGGCACGGATTCATTCCTCAAGGTGGACAGGTGGTACAAGGGCGAAGATCTGCTGGAGGAGTTCAGCTTCATAGTAAGCTCACGCCCGGGATATCCCGAAAAGGTGCTGGAGTCCAAGATCCGCTTCATCGCTGAGGACTATGGCACTGAGATCATAAGGCTCAAGACCAAGATGCCTGAGATCAGTTCCACAGAGATCAGGGACGCCGCGCTTTTCGGCGAGTCCATCAGCCATCTGGTGCCCAAGGCCGTGGAAGAATACATCTACAGAAACGGACTTTATGATGAAGACTGATCTTAAAGAGAGGCTCCTGACTTTCATGGATCAGAACCTTACCCCGGAGCGCAAAAAACACACGGAAGGGGTAAGGAAGATGGCCGGGGAACTGGCAAGGAAGTACGGAGCAGACGTTGAGAAGGCCGACATCGCGGCCATATCCCACGATTTTTACAGATATCTTGACGGAGAGGAACTCAACAGCTTCATAAGAGAGCATGGGCTTCCGGAAAAGTATCTGAACAACCCGTCTCTGGCTCACAGCAAGGTTGCCGCCATAAGGCTGAGATCTGATTTCGGCATAGATGACGAGGATATACTGAACGCTGTTTCATACCACACAACGGGAAGACCGGGTATGTCCGTGCTGGAGAAGGTAATTTACCTGGCGGACGCCATAGAGGAAGGCAGAAGCTATCCCGGAGTGGATGAGATCAGAGAGGCAGCCCGGGAAGGGCTGGATCAGGGAGTAATGAGATCCCTTATAAACACCAGGGAACACGTGCTTTCAAAGGGCAGGTTCCTTGATGAAGATACGCTTAAAACTATAGAATTTTTGCAAGGAGACAAAATGACAAACAGAGAGTACGCATTGCTGGCGGCTGAGACATTATCCAAAAAGAAGGCGCAGGACATGGTTCTGATCGACATCAGCGAGAAATCAGGTTTTGCAGATTATTTCCTCATCGCTACCGGCAACTCCGTCAGAATGATCAATTCACTGGCGGATGAAGTCGAGGATGCCATGGAGAACGCGGAGCTTCCCGTAAAGTCCGTGGAGGGAAAGAACGTATCGGAATGGATACTTCTGGACTTTGGCGACCTTGTCGTCAATTTGTTCACTCCTGAGATGAGAGAAAAATACAACATTGAGAGAATCTGGGCGGATTGCCCCATTGAGCAGATCGAGGCGTAAAAATGAAAGAACGTTACGAATTCACAGAAGTTGAGAAAAAATGGCAAAAGGTCTGGGAAGAGCAGGGCGTTTTCAAGACAGAGGAGGACCCCTCAAAGGAGAAGTTCTACTGCCTTGAGATGTTCCCTTATCCTTCCGGAAAGCTTCACATGGGCCACGTCAGGAACTACTCCATAGGAGACGTGGTGGCCAGGTTCAAGAAGATGGACGGATATAACGTCCTTCATCCCATGGGATTCGACTCCTTCGGCCTTCCCGCCGAAAACGCCGCCATCGAACACGGCATCCATCCCTCCAAGTGGACCTGGGAAAACATCCACGACATGGAGGAACAGCTGAGAGAGCTGGGACTTTCCTATGACTGGGACAGAGAGTGCTGCACATGCTCAGAGGAATATTACCGCTGGATGCAGTGGATCTTCATCCAGTTCTACAAGAGGGGACTGGCCTATAAAAAGGAGAACCCGGTGAACTGGTGTCCCTCCTGCCAGACAGTGCTTGCCAACGAACAGGTAGTGGACGGCGCCTGCGAGAGATGTCACACACCCGTGGTCAAGAAGAACCTGAGCCAGTGGTATCTCAAGATCACCGACTACGCTGACAGACTTCTTGAAAACATAGACAACGGCGCTCTGGACGGATGGCCCGAAAAGGTCAGACTCATGCAAAAGAACTGGATCGGACGTTCCTACGGATGCGAGGTCGACTTCAAGGTCAAGGATTCCGACGAGGTGCTTACAGTATTCACCACCAGGGTGGACACCATCTACGGAACCACCTTCATGGTGCTGGCTCCCGAGTATCCCACAGTTCTTGAGAACGTGAAGGGCACTGAGTACGAGCAGCCCGTTCTGGACTACATCGACAGAGTCAATCACATGAACGAGATCGAGCGTACCTCCACAACAGCCGAAAAGACTGGAGTCTTCATCGGCAAGTACGCCATCAATCCCTTCACCCACAAGGAGATGCCCATCTTCATTTCCGACTACGTCCTCATGGGCTACGGTACAGGAGCAGTCATGGGCGTTCCGGCTCACGACCAGAGAGACTTCGAGTTCGCTACCAAGTTCGGACTTGAGATCACTCCCGTGGTAGATCCCGGCGATCCCGAGGTTGACGTGAACGACCTGAAGCAGGCCTGTGCCGCCTCCGGCACCATGATCAATTCCGGAGAGATCACAGGAATGAACTCCAACGACGCCATCCCCTACATGATAGAGAAGGCTGAGCGCGAGGGACTGGGCCACAGAAAGGTGAACTACAAGCTGAGAGACTGGCTGATCTCCAGACAGAGATACTGGGGAACACCCATTCCCATGATCTACTGCGAGACCTGCGGATGGGTGCCTGAGAAGGAAGAGAACCTTCCGGTGCTGCTTCCCACGGACGTGAAGTTTACGGGCAAGGGCGAGTCTCCCATAGCAACGTCTCCAACGTTCAGAAAGTGCACCTGCCCCAAGTGCGGCGGACCTGCTGAGAGGGAAGTGGACACCATGGACACATTCCTCGATTCGTCCTGGTATTTTTTGCGCTACTGCGATCCCAGGAATGCGGAGAAGCCCTTTGAGAAGGAAAAGGTGGACTACTGGATGCAGGTGGATCAGTATATCGGAGGCGTTGAGCACGCCATACTTCACCTGATGTATTCCAGATTCTTCACCATGGTGCTTCACGACATGGGCATGGTGGGCGTGGAAGAACCCTTCGCCAACCTGCTGACTCAGGGCATGGTAAACAAGGACGGAAGGAAGATGTCCAAGTCCATCGGAAACGTGGTAACCCCCAGGGAGATCATCGACAAGTACGGTGCGGACACCGCCAGACTTTTCATACTGTTCGCTGCTCCTCCCGAGAAGGAACTGGACTGGTCAGATGCAGGAGTTGAGGGATCCTTCAGGTTCCTCACAAGAGTTTACAGGCTGATCTACGAACTTAAGTCCAGAGGTCTTAAGGACGGCGAGGTCGTTGTTAAGACAGCAGAGGACAGAGCCCTGAACTACAAGCTCAACTTCGCCATCAAGAAGGTGAGAGAGGACGTAGGCGGCAGGTTCATGTTCAACACGGCCATCTCCTCCATCATGGAGCTGGTAAACGAGATCTACAAGTACAAGGATCAGAAGGAAATAAACGAGCCCCTGCTCAGAAAGGCTGCAAGAGAGCTCATCGTCATCCTTTCACCCTTCGTACCTCACATCGCAGAAGAGATGTGGGAGCACGTGGGTGGAGAGGGTCTGTGCTGCCTGCAGTCATGGCCTGCCTTCGACGAGAAGTCTCTTGTGCTGGATGAGATAGAGATAGTTGTCCAGATCAACGGCAAGGTGAGAGACAAGCTTGTCGTTCCAAAGGACATTTCAAAACAGGAACTGGAGCAGGCCGCTCTGGGTTCCGAAAAGATCAGGGAATTCACTGAGGGCAAGGAGATATTCAAAGTCATAACCGTGCCCGGAAAACTGGTGAACCTGGTCGTTAAATAGACAGAAAGGTAAAAATGGCAAGAAGAAAGAAGAAACCCGAGTCTGTGCTGAAGATAATTCCCATCGGTGGATTGAATGAGATCGGGAAAAACATGACTCTTCTGGAGTACGAAGATGAGATAATGATCATCGACTGCGGAATGAGTTTCCCCGATGACGATATGCTTGGGATAGACGTTGTAATACCGGATTTCAGCTATTTGATCGCCAACCGTGAAAAGATCAGGGGACTGGTGATCACCCACGGCCACGAGGACCACATAGGAGCCATTCCGTATTTCCTCAGGGACTTCGACGTCCCGGTGTACGGAACCAGGCTCACCATGGGTCTGGTGCAGAGCAAGCTGGAGGAACACGGCATTACGGGCGACCTCGAGACCATAAACGCAGGCGAGTGCTTTAAGATCGGCAGCTATTTCGAAGTGGAGGCCATAAGGACCACACATTCCATAGCTGACAGCATATGCATCGCCGTAAGGACACCTGTGGGAGTGGTCTTCCATTCAGGCGATTTCAAGATCGATTACACTCCGGTGGACGGAGATCCCATAAACCTGGGAAAACTGGCTGAGATCGGCGAACAGGGCGTCAGACTGATGCTCTGCGACTCCACCAATGCCACCCGTCCCGGATTCACAAAGTCTGAAAGATCCGTAGGGGAGACCCTGGGGACCATTTTCAGCACAGCAAAAAACAGAATAATAATAGCGACTTTCTCCTCCAATGTTCACAGGGTCCAGAAGATAATCGAGAACGCCTGTGCCTGCGGAAGGAAGGTGGCAGTCTCCGGAAGATCCATGGAGAGGGTGGTGAGCATCGCTTCCGAGCTGGGATATCTGGACATTCCCGAAGGGACTCTGGTAAACATCAGATCCGCAAAGAACATCCCGGATGACCAGCTGGTGATAATCACCACAGGTTCCCAGGGGGAGCCCATGTCGGCTCTTTCCAGGATCGCCTACGGTGAGCACAAGGACGTCAAGATCAAGCCCGGCGACATGGTAATCCTCAGTTCCACTCCGGTGCCCGGAAACGAAAAGAGCGTGTCCACCGTAGTGAATAAGCTCTTCGAGGACGGAGCGGACGTGATCTATTCGGATATCGCCGAGATCCACGTTTCGGGACACGCCTGTCAGGAGGAACTGAAGCTGATCCACACACTCATCAAACCGGATTATTTCATGCCGGTCCACGGTGAGTACAGGCACCTTATGAGGCACGCCAGACTTGCTGAGGAACTGGGAGAGGATCCCGACAACATCTTTGTTCTCGGTAACGGTGACATACTTTATCTAACGGAGAACGAGGCGTTCTGCGAGAGAGACATGGTGCCTTCCGATGCGATACTGGTGGACGGTCTCGGTGTGGGAGACGTGGGAAACATCGTCCTGAGAGACAGGAAGAACCTTTCCAAGTCCGGACTGGTGATCGTATGTTTTGCGGTGGCAAAGGAAGGATACGTGGTGTCCGGCCCGGAGATCGTATCCAGGGGCTTCGTCTACGTGAAGGAGCATGAGGACCTCATAGAGGCAGCTAAAGAAGTATCTCTTAAGGCGGTTGAACAGGCCTTCGATGACGGTCTTACCGACTGGGCAGCCCTCAAGTCCAGAGTCAGGGATGAACTTTCCAGGTACATCACGGAAGTGACCAAGAGAAGTCCCATTATTTTACCCATATTTTTGGAGGTTTGATTATGAACGTATATGATCAGGCTCATCAGCTTGCTCTTGCGATCAAGGAATCCGATGAGTTCAAGCGCTATGATGCCGGAAAAAAGCAGATAAGCAGCAACGAGAATTTAAAGGAAATGCTCAACGACTTCCAGAAGCGTTCCATGGAACTCCAGCTCAGGCAGCTCCAGGGAGAGCAGCCCGATCCTGAGGACATGGCCAGCGTGCAGAGGCTTCTGGGCGTCATCACCATGGATCCGCTGGCTTCCCAGTATCTGGAAGCTGAGATGAGATTCAGCCTGATGATGAAGGACGTCTACGACATTCTTCAGGAAGCCGCAGGCATGGGAGAACTTTGATCTGAATTGACTCTGTATATTCCATTCATATGCCTGGCAATAGGCTGCGCCCTGAACTGGAAGGGACTTCCAAAGGGCGTTCTGAACATAATAGACAGGATCGTGACTTTCTCGCTGATCCTCCTCATGGCTGTTATCGGCCTTAATGTGGGGACGTCGGAGCAGGTAATGAACAACCTGGGGCGCATCGGGTTCAATTGCCTGGTGCTCTGCCTGGGTGCGATATTTTTCGCGGTGGCACTTTTTGTCCTGCTGGAAAAGACAGTCATGCCCCTGGAAGAGATCAGGAAGAAGCTCCTGATGGAGAAGGGTCTCGACATCGAACTTCCAAAGAAGGGCAAGGGGCCGGATCCTCTGGTGTTCATTCTTCCCGCCGCCATAATCGGGGGGATCCTTGTCGGAAGGTTCCTGGTGCCGGACATATCAGCCGGCGCTCTGGACACGATTCTGAATATCTCACTGGTGCTTCTCTACACCGGAGCCGGAGTGTCCCTGGCATCCGCAAGGACTGCCTTCGACTACCTCAAAAAACTTGGGCTCAGGATCCTTCTTATGCCCGTGGCGATATTTCTGGGCGGCATTTTGTCCGGAGCGGTCTTCGGCAAGATACTGGGAGTGGATCTTCTCTGGTCAGTGACCGCTTCCGCTAGCATGGGCTACTACAGCCTGCCCGGAGCCTTCATGACAGAGGCCTACGGGGTGGAAGCAGGCGTGTACGGCTTCATGGTCAACGTCTTAAGAGACGTATGCACCATAATCCTCATGCCGCTTCTGACCAGGATATCCAAGGGTGCGCCCATAGCCTCAGGAGCTGGAGGATGCATGGATACCATGTTCGTTCCCGTGTCCAGGGCAGTGGGGCCTGAACTCAGCCTTGTGGCGCTCCTTGTGGGGGCACTGGTCACCGTCATCGTTCCGTTCTGGCTTCCCCTGAGCGGGATGATCCTGGGATGATACAGACGGACTTTAACATTTTGTTGCAAGTCCCATCTGGAGTATGATATAATTTTAGAGTTGAAAATTATGCTATATTTTGTGGCATGAAGATATCGTTTGATCTTTTGAACAGGAGAAGGAAATATGGTATACGCTAGCGATTTCAGAAAAGGTAAGACTTTCATCGTGAACGGCGAACCCTGCGTGGTTCTGGACTTCCAGCATGTTAAGCCGGGCAAGGGCGCAGCTTTCGTAAGAACGAAGTACAGAAACATCATCACAGGAGCTACCAGAGAGGAAGCTTTCAACCCCTCTGACAAGTTCGAGGACGCCATCATCGAGACCAAGAAGATGCAGTATCTCTACAATGACGGAGAACTCTATTACTTCATGGACCCCGAGACTTATGATCAGGTTCCTCTTGCTTATGATCAGGTGGAGGATGCCATCAAGTGGATCAGGGAGAACGACATGGTAACCATCAAGTTCTTCCAGGGCAGCGCTTTCATGGTAGAAGCTGAGAACTTCGTAAACCTTGAGATCATAGACTGCGAGCCCGGAGTAAAGGGCAACACAGCCACCAACGTTACTAAGGCTGCAACAGTAGAGACCGGCGCAGTCGTTCAGGTGCCCATCTTCATAGAGAGCGGCGAGAGGATCCAGATCGACACCAGGACCGGCGAATATCTGGGAAGAGCAAAATAGACCTTCAGTAAAACGAAGGACGCCGGCTGGCTCCTTCGTTTTTTTGAATATTTTCGGAGGAAAGATGAAAAAAGTTCTTATAGTTCTGCTTCTGATCCTGGCTGTAGGTGCAGGCGGAGTGCTTTTCTATGTGAACGGAATAGGGCAGCCCTATGATCCGTCAAACACGGAGAGCATCTCAGTGGAGATCCCCGAGGGGACCGGTGCCAGCGCCATCGGCGAGATACTGGAGCAGAACGGCATAATAGAATCGGCTTTGAAATTCAAGCTGTTCCTTAAGTTCAGCGGTTTTAACGACGTGATGAAGGCGGGCACATATATGCTCAGTCCCTCCATGAGCATGGAGGAGATCGTCCAGAAACTTGTTGAAAACAAAGTGGAGACCATGAGCTTCACCGTTCCAGAGGGACTCACTCTCGATCAGACCGCGCGCAAGCTGGCTGACCAGGGCATGGGCTCATATGAGGTATTCCTCAATGAGATGCAGAACGGCACCTTCAACTATGACTGGCTCCAGAACAATTCTCTCGAAGGATTCCTTTTCCCGAACACCTATTCCGTACCCACGGATTACACGGAGCATGACATCATCAACACCATGCTGGCACAGTTCGAGATATCGGTAATGTCATATTATCAGGAAGTCAGCTCACCGGTGAAACAGGAGCTCACGCTGAACGAGATCATCGCCGCAGCATCCATCATAGAGAGGGAGTGCATGGTAGATAACGAGAGACCGCTGGTCGCATCAGTCATCTACAACAGGATACACCAGAACATCAAGCTGGAGATGTGCTCCTCGGTGCAGTACATACTGCTTCAGACCACCGGAGAGGTCAAGGAAGACCTGACCTACGCCGACATGGCCATCGAGAGCCCGTACAACACCTATCTGCACTTCGGACTTCCGCCGGGACCCATCTGCAGCCCGGGAATGGCCTCCATCAAGGCGGCACTGGAGCCTGCAGACACGAACTACCTGTATTTCGTGCTCAGCGCAAGGCTTGACGGAACCAGCGAGTTCACATCGGACTACAACGAGTTCCTTAGATACAAGGATGCCTATTGGGCAGCCCATTCCGCAAATTGATTTTTTGAACAAAAAAAGGAAGTGATCGTTCGCAATGGACGCAGACAGTCGAATATCTGTGTTATTTGTATTGATATTGCTGGCTCTGGCAGCGTTTTTCGCCGTGTCCGAAACAGCCTTTGCATCTGCCTCTCAGGCCAAACTCAAGGTCAGCGCGGACAGGGGAGATGACAGGGCTGAGAGAGCCTCATATATAATGGACAACTTTGAGTCGGCCATAACCACTCTTCTCATATGCACCAACATCGTTCACCTTACCATCGCGACGGTGGTGACGGTGCTGGTCACGAGATGGTGGGGTCTTAGCTTGGTGTCCGTTTCTACGATCATAACCACTCTCGTGGTGTTCTTTGTCGGCGAGATGCTTCCCAAGAGCATAGCCAAAAAGAACCCGGAGAAATACGCATTGAAGACAGCAGGATTCCTGCAGATCATGATGAAAGTGTTCGGCCCTCTGGCCAGACTTTTGACGTGGATCGGCACGAAGACTGCGTCTTTTATTACAAAAGAAGTTGAGATATCAGTCACTGAGGATGAGTTAAAGGACATATTTGAAGACCTTGCTGATGAGGGCGTCCTTGACGAAGATCAGGAGGATATGATGTCCTCCCTCATCGACTTCACCGACACCAGGACCGGAAGGATACTGACTCCCATAAGGGATATCGTCGGGATAGACATCAACATGACCGACCGGGAGATCTTCAGTAAGGTCAGCGACATGACCCATTCCAGGATAGTGGTCTATGACGGAGACATAGAGAACGTGAAGGGCATCCTCAGGATCAGGGAGTATTTCAAGCAGTACCTGAGGACGGGAGTTATCCCTTCAGTCAGTGAAATGATGGTTGAACCCTACTGGGTATCCTCCAGGACCATGCTTGACGAGCTCATCGAAGAGATGTCTCAGGCGAGGCAGAACATAGCTCTTGTAAAGGGAGTCAACGGCAGATTCCTGGGACTTGTGTCCATAGAGGACATCCTGGAGGAGCTGGTGGGCGACATCTACGACGAGAGCGACAGGGAAGGAGGGACCATGAAATGACTATAGGTCTCATAATCCTTGGAATAGTGCTCTGCGTGGGATTCTCCGCTCTCTTCTCGGCTTCCGAGATGGCTCTGTCTTCTGCCAACAAGGTCAGGATAGACAACGAAGCGGAGGAGGGCATCCGCAAGGCAGGCATCGCTCAGAAGCTCATAGACAACTTCGACGACAGCCTGAGCGCCATTCTCATCGGAAACAATCTGGTGAACATCGCTGCATCTTCACTGAGCTCAGTGCTGGTGATACTCCTTACGGGCTCTGACAAGAACGCATGGATCGCCACAGTGATCATCACGCTTCTGGTCATAGTCTTCGGTGAGACCATACCCAAGATCACCTCCAAACAGACTGCCACAGTGTCAGCTCTCAGGGTGGCACCCTTCGTAAGGCTCCTGACCATAATCTTCAAGCCCATCGTCAAGGCTGTGGTCTGGCTGGTGGAACTGCTGACCAGACGGGGCAGGGATGACGAGGAAGAGGATGATGATGACGATGACGATGAGAGCAAGGAGGAACTTGCCACTATCATCGAGACCGCAGAGGGAGAGGGAGTCCTGGATGAAGATCAGAAGTCGCTCCTCATAGCTGCTCTGGACTTCAACGACATCTCCGCCTTTGAGGTAATGACGGCGAGGGTGGACATCGACGCCATAGACATAGAGGACGACATGGACGAGATCATGGAGCTGGTGCAGGAAACTGTCTACACCAGACTTCCTGTCTATGAGGAGAGCATAGACAACATTATCGGCGTCCTGCACTTAAATGAATTCCTTACAACCATGGCCACCGAGGGCAAGGCTGACATAAGGGAACTTATGATGGAACCTGTTTTTGTGTACAGGACCACCAAACTTCCCGGAGTGCTGGAAGCTCTCAGAGAAAAAGACCAGCAGATGGCCATCGTCACCGATGAATACAGCGGTATCGACGGAATAATCACTCTGGAAGACGTCCTCGAGGAAGTGGTAGGCGAGATCTGGGACGAAAACGATCCGGTGGAGGAAGAGATAGTCGAACAGAACGAAAGGGAATACGTTCTGGACGGCGACCTCAACATCTACGACTTCCTGGAACTGGTGGAGATGGATGAGGACGACTATGAGTCTGAGTACGACTCCGAGACCGTAGGCGGCTGGGTCATGGAAATGCTGGAGAGATTCCCCGTTGTAGGAGACGAATTCAGATACGAGAACTTCACCCTCAAGGTCCTTGAAGCTGAGGAGAGAAGGGTGGATAAGGTCCTTCTCGTCATAGACGAACCAGAGGAAAGAGATGAAGACGATGAATGACGGGAACGTCATGAGACACGTTACAAAAGACATAACCAACGAGGCTGTGACGGAATACCTGACCATGTTCTATAAGCCGCTCACACCGGAACTGGGAGAATTCAGGACCCTCTGTGAGGCTGAACCGGTCCCGGTGATCCTCAGAGAGACGGAGGATTTCCTTTCCACATTTATGGATGTGGTGAGACCCCTGTCCGTCCTTGAGATCGGAACAGCGGCGGGATACTCGGCAATGTTTTTTGCAGAAAAGATCGGTCGCTATGACGATCTGCCCCGCACCCGTGTGTTTACCGTTGAAAAGGACGCAGACATGTACAGGAGAGCCCTGCGGGAGATCGAAAGACTTGGCTATTCAGAATATGTCCGCTGCTTTCCCGGGGACTGCGAAGAGGGCATAAGGCAGATAGAGGAGGAGTATCCGCTCCTTCACTTCGATATGGTTTTCATAGACGCGGCGAAGTCCCACTATAAACGATTCCTGGAGGCATCCCTCAGAGTGGTCTCCGATAACGGCGTGGTCATATGCGATGATACGCTGTTCCAGGGGAGACCTGCCCTGGAAGATGAGCTTCCTCCCAGGAAACACAGGACCAACACACTGGCTCTCCGCGAGTTCAACGAATACGTTAAGAATGATCCCGGCCTCAGTTCCACTCACATTGCAGTGGGAAACGGCCTGACCATAATCAAACCCATTTGGTAGAAATATGAAAAAAATAGAACTTCTGGCTCCGGCCGGAGACCTTGAAAAACTGAAGACAGCTGTGGATTTCGGCGCGGATGCGGTGTACTTCGGAGGCCGTAATTTCGGCCTGAGATCCGCCGCGGGCAACCTGGACATCCCTGAGATCAAGGAGGGACTGGACTATCTCCACGAAAGGGGCAAAAGAGGTTACCTCACACTTAACATCTTCGCCCACAACGAGGACCTGGAGCCTATGGTAAAGTTCCTGGAGGAACTGAAGGAGACTGCGGTACCGGACGCTTTCCTCGTGACAGATCCGGGGGTCATGAGTGTTTTGCTCAGCGTTATTCCGGATGCGGAGGTGCACATCAGCACCCAGGCCAGCACCACCAACGTCGCTGCGGCAGAATTCTGGCACAGGCTTGGGGTCAAGAGGATAGTGCTTGCAAGAGAACTGAGTCTCCGGGAGATCAGGGAGATAGTTGAGAGAGCTCCTGAGGGAATGGAGTTCGAAGCCTTTGTGCACGGCGCCATGTGCATCAGTTATTCAGGCAGATGCCTGCTTTCCAACTTCCTTATCCAGAGGGACGCCAACCGGGGAGAGTGCGCTCAGCCCTGCAGGTGGAAATACGCTCTCACCGAGGAGCAGAGACCCGGAGAGTATTTTCCCATCGAGGAGGACGAGAGAGGTGCGTACATACTGAATTCCAAGGACCTTTGTATGATCGGACACATTCCGGAACTCATCGAGAGTGGTCTGTGTTCGCTTAAGATCGAAGGAAGGATGAAGTCCGCCTTCTACGTGGCTTCCGTGGTGCACGCCTACAGGCTGGCCATAGATTCATACTACAGCGACCCCGAACATTACGAACTGAAGGATGAGTGGCTGGACGAGCTTCTCAAGGTATCCCACAGGCACTTCACCACGGGCTTCTATTTCGACAAGCCCACGTCTGAATCCCAGAATTATCTGAGCTCTCAGTACGTCAGGGATTATGACTATACCGGAAATATCCTGGATTATGACGAAAAGACCGGTCTTGCCACGGTGGAGCAGAGGAGCAAGATGGTGGTAGGGGACGAGATCGAGATATTCGGACCTTTTGCGGATTTCTTCGTGCAGAAGATCGAAGAAATGTACGATCCCGACGGAACTCCCATCGACAGCTGCCCCCATCCGAAACAGATCATAAAGATCAGGACAGTCAGGCCTGTGAAGCCGGGCTGGATCATGCGAAGACAAAAATAATAAAAAGTACAGCAAGAAAAACAAAGAAGCAATGTCCTCGGGATATTGCTTTTTTACGTTATTTTTGATAATATTATCGTGAGTAGATTTGTATTAATTTACCGTAAACATATATGCTTTAAAGAGGTGCAAAAATGACTGAAACAAGAAGCGAAGCTTTTAAGGAGCTTCAGCCGGTGCTGGATCAGTATGCAGGCGTCAAAGGAAGCCTGATCACCATACTCCAGAAAGCACAGGCAATCTACGGCTATTTGAGCAAGGACTGTATCAATTACATCTCCGAACAGACAGGCATCAAGCCTGCCAAGATCTACGGTGTAGCTACTTTCTATGCTCAGTTCCGTCTTGAGCCCATCGGAAAGAATCTTCTCATGATGTGCCAGGGTACAGCCTGCCACGTAAACGGTTCAGAGAACATTTACGAGACAGTCAGCGAGGAACTGGGAATAGTTGACGGCGAGACCACCGAAGACAATCTGTTCACGATCAACAACGTGGCCTGTCTCGGCTGCTGTTCCCTTGCTCCTGTCATGATGGTCAGGACCAGTGAGTCCGATGAGGTATACGGTAACCTCACCAAGGATTCCGTCAGATCCATCCTGAAAGAGATCAGGAATAATTCAGAGGCATAGGAGGGGCAGTATGAAGATTGTAGTAGGACAGGGATCCTGCGGGATCGCCTCAGGCGCAAAAAAGACATCGGCTGAATTTGAAAAACAGCTGAACGCACACGGCTTAAACGCTGAACTCACTATCACAGGCTGCGTCGGAACATGCTATCTGGAGCCCATCGTCGACATCTATGACGACAACGGCGGAATGACCAGATACGTGAGAGTACAGCCTGACAAGGTCGCAAAGATCGTTGAGGAGCATGTAATCGGCGGAAATGTAGTCGAAGAATATGCCATCTCAGAAGAAGACACCAAGTTCGTCACCGGTCAGCAGAGGATCGTACTCAGAAACTGCGGAGTCATCAACCCCGAGAACATCGACGAGTACATCGAGAAGGACGGCTACAAGGCTCTGGAGAAGGTACTCACCACCATGAAGCCCGAGCAGGTCATCGACGAGATGAAGGCTTCCGGACTCAGAGGAAGAGGCGGTGCCGGATTCCCCACATGGTTCAAGTGGAACGCTGCCAAGGCTTCTCCGGGAACAGAGAAGTACATGGTCTGCAACGCTGACGAAGGAGACCCGGGCGCATTCATGGACAGATCGGTCCTTGAGGGCGACCCCCATACTGTTCTTGAAGGTATGGCCATTGCCGGCTATGCAATGGGCGCACATCAGGGCGTCATCTCCTGCCGTGCAGAGTATCCTCTTGCCATCACGAGACTCGAGATCGC
>JAEEOX010000180.1 GCA_016284485.1 Bacillota bacterium
AAGAAGAGGTCGAACTGGCAAAGAAGATGGCCGAGGGCGGCGAAGAAGGAGAGGAAGCCAAGAAGAGACTCTGCGAAGCAAACCTTCGTCTGGTTGTATCCATCGCCAAGAGATACGTGGGAAGAGGCATGCTTTTCCTCGATCTGATCCAGGAAGGTAACCTGGGACTTATCAAGGCAGTTGACAAGTTCGACTACACCAAGGGATATAAGTTCTCCACCTATGCTACATGGTGGATCAGACAGGCCATCACCAGATCCATCGCAGATCAGGCCAGAACCATCCGTATCCCTGTACACATGGTAGAGACCATCAACAAGCTCATCAGAGTATCCAGACAGCTCCTTCAGGAACTTGGAAGAGAACCTTCTCCTGAGGAGATCGCTGACGAGATGGGACTTTCAGTGGATAAGGTAAGAGAGATCCAGAAGGTAGCTCAGGAGCCGGTATCCCTTGAGACGCCTATCGGCGAAGAAGAAGATTCTCACCTTGGAGACTTCATTCCCGACGAGGACGTTCCGCAGCCCGTTGAAGCTGCTGCTTTCAGCATGCTCAAGGAACAGCTGGTAGAGGTACTGGATACACTTACCGACCGTGAGCAGAAGGTACTTAAGCTGAGATTCGGTCTGGAAGACGGAAGAGCCCGCACACTTGAAGAAGTAGGCAAGGAGTTCGAGGTCACCCGTGAGCGTATCAGACAGATCGAAGCCAAGGCTCTGAGAAAACTCAGACATCCTTCAAGATCCAAAAAACTCAAGGATTATTTAGAATAATATCTAGCGCCGCGGGAGTTCTGTCTTTTGCGGCGTTGTCATAGGAGGGTCAAATGATCAATTACAAAGAAATAGAGAAAGCCATTGAGGCAAAGGCGCCTCTTGATCTTCAGGAGGACTGGGACAACTCCGGCTGGCAGATACGTCTCAAGACGGACTTCAATAAGATCCTTCTGGCTCTGGAGATACGTTCGGACGTAATAGAGGAAGCCGTCACTAAGGGATGCGACCTGATAGTTACTCATCATCCTTTGATCTTCGGCACTCTCAGTCAGGTGGTAGGCCTTGAAGGAATAGACTTCAGCGACGGAGAAGAGGTTGACAGTAATAATATTACTGCAAACATGTTGATAGACCTGATCCAGGAAGGGATCAGCGTTTATTCCACCCACACGCCCTTCGACAAGTGCACCGACGGAAACAACGATTATCTGGGGCACATGCTCCATATAGACCGCTTCAGAACAGCTGAAGGCGGTGAAGGTTATGTAAGAGTAGGCGAGTTTTTCGATGCAGTTACTTTGGATGAGATAATGGACAGAGCAGCTCATCAGCTGGGGGTGGACAGAAAGTTCTTCAGATATGCCGGTGACACTGATATTTCCGTTAAAAGGATATGCTGGGTAAGCGGCGCAGGCTCTGAATTCATGGTTTCCGCCATCACTGAAAACTGCGACCTGTACATAACGGGAGACCTGAAGTATCATGACGCTCAGAAAGCCCATGAACTGGGTATAAACGTGCTGGATCTGGGCCATTATGCCACTGAAAACATCTTCAGAAGAGCCATGAGCTCCATTCTGATGGACGCGGGCGTATATGACAAGGCCAGAGTAGAACTTTCAGACGTGGATATAAATCCTTTCACACTGTAAGATAAAGGGGAAAAAATATGGATTGCACAAGATTCGGTAATAAACTGAATTATTACAGAGAGAGAAATGACATGACAGAGAAGGATCTGGCCAGAAAGCTGGGAGTCACTGTCAGAATGGTGGAAAAATGGGAAAACAGTGAAGCTGTACCTAATGACAGAATCATCCAGAAACTGTCCGATATGTTCGGCGTGGATTTCTGGAATTATCTGGATCTGGATGAAAAACACGGCGGAAGGCACGATCCCGATGATGAACCTGACCGTTCGCCCTTTGAGATCATGAGGGAGAACAGAGCACAGCGTAAGATGAACGGCAGATCTGCATCATCAAATCAGTCTATGGGAAAGGTACTGTCCATATTGCTTGCGGTGCTCGCAGCGGTGTTTTTCCTGTTGGATGATTTCATATTTTACGATCTGCTTCACAGACCGGAGCTGAGTTATTTATCCTT
>JAEEOX010000181.1 GCA_016284485.1 Bacillota bacterium
AGTATCATACCTACGTGAATACTCTGGTCAAGGCAGGAGTGCTTTCCAGGGAGGAAGCGGAGACAGATGACAGGAAGAACGTGATCGTCAAGGCTCTGGGCGCTGACAGCATAGTGGACCCGGACTTTTTCAGGGTGGAGGTAAAGGAGAACGACGTCCTGATACTTTGCTCCGACGGACTCTACGACGAGCTTTCAGATGAGGAGATCATAAGCGTCATTGAACAGAACACAGAAAGCATGAGTGACCTTGCCAGGGAACTGGTGAGCAGGGCCAATCAGAACGGCGGCCGCGACAACACGACCGTCATAAGCCTTAAAGTGACGGAGGAGGATATCGATGAATAACAGACTGATCGCCGGAAGGTATGAACTTATCGAGAAGACCGGTGAAGGCGGAATGGCCATCGTATACAAGGGAAAAGACCGGCTCCTTAACCGTTATGTGGCCATCAAGATCTTAAGACCCGAATTCACCAGGGACAAAAAATTCATAGAGAACTTCATCAGGGAATCCCAGGCTGCCGCCGGACTCACCCATCCCAACGTGGTGGGAGTCTACGACGTAGGCCAGGAGGGCAACATCCATTACATCGTCATGGAACTGGTGGAGGGCAAATCACTCTCAGACATAATCGAGGAGAAGGGCAGACTTGACTACAAGCAGGCCATCGACTACACCGTTCAGATAGCCCAGGCGCTTTCTCTGGCTCACAAGAACGGCATCGTGCACCGTGACGTCAAGCCCCACAACGTGCTGGTGACCCCGCAGGGAGTGGCCAAGCTGGCTGACTTCGGTATCGCAATGCCCATATCCGAGACCACCATCACAGAGGTGAACGACAAGGTCATGGGCTCTGTCCACTACTTCTCACCTGAGCAGGCGAGAGGCGCCTATGTGGATGAAAGATCCGACATCTATTCTCTGGGTATCGTCCTCTACGAGATGCTGACGGGTCATGTGCCCTACGATGCGGACAACCCGGTATCCATCGCGCTGAGCCACATCAACGATCCCATGCCCTCAGCCAAGGAAGAGGTGCCCTCTGTTCCTTACCAGCTTGACAGAGTCATCAGGAAGGCGACGGAGAAGTTCCAGTCCAAGAGATACAAGAACGTGGACGAGATGATCGAGGATCTGAGGTCCATCGACTACATCGAGAGCCGCTTCGGTTCCAAGGCGCTGGCAGGCAACTTCAGCGACGACGAGGAGGGAGACAGACCTCCGGAAAACAAAAAGAAGACCGAGAATCCCAAGAAGAAGACCGGCCAGAGCGGCGGACAGAATCAGTCCTTCTTCGCGAAGTTTTTCCAGAGGGACAAATCCAGCAAGATCATCATAATCGCCGGTGTTGCGGCTCTGATCATTTTGCTCATAGTGCTGGGATCCGTTATGGGACTGTTCGGCAAGAAGGCCGAGGTGGAGGTCCCGGACTTCAGCGGCAAGACCTATGAAGAGGCTGTGGCAATGGCTTCAGAGGCCGGACTTGTGCTGGAGCGGGGCGACGACATGTATTCCGACGAATTCGAGGAGGGATTCATAACCTTCCAGACGCCTGAGGCAGGCACCATGGTGGTGGAAGGAAAGGTGGTCACCGTAAACGTATCCAAGGGCAAGAGCGAAGGAGTGATCCCCAAGATCACCGGAATGTCCGTGGAAGAGGCTAAGGCAGCCCTCGAAGAGATGGGCTATGTGCTGGGCACCCAGACCACGGTCACATCCACCCAGAACGAAGGGACCGTCGTCAAGCAGTCCATCGAGCCCGGTACCAAGGCCGACAAGGGCACCGTTGTGGACATTGAAGTCTCCGACGGCAAGGGAGTGGAGCAGGTCTCCGTTCCCAACCTGGTGGGAATGACGCCTGAGGAAGCAAAAGACCTTCTGGAGAGTCTCGGACTCAAGAGAGGCGCCGTGACCTACGAAGAGATCAACAGCGTTGCTCAGAATCTCATATTCTGGCAGAGCATCACATACGGAACCTACGTAGATGTAGGAACCGCCATAGACATAAGAGTCTCCAAGGGAGAGCCTCCCGCACCTCCTGTCGACCCGGATCCGGGTGAAGGCGGAGAAGGCGGTGAAGGCGGTGAAGGCGGCGAAGGCGGCGGATCCGGCGAAAACGGTGAAGGCGGTGAAGGCGGCGAAGGCTCCGGAGGCTCCGGCGAGGGCCAGGGGTGACAGCCGATGACCGGACAGATCATTAAAGGCATAGGCGGCTTCTACTACGTGAAGACTCCCCAGGGCATCTTTGAATGCCGGGGGCGCGGCGCCATCAAAGGCAAGGGTATGAAACTTCAGGTGGGAGACCGTGTGGACATATCCGAGGTGGAACTCTCCAGAGAGGCCAGAGACAGAGGCTTCAGCCACGAGGGTGTGATAGAGAAGATCCACGAGAGGAAAAACGAGTTCGACAGACCTCCCATCGTCAACGTGGACATGATCCTGGTGACCTTCGCGGGCAGAGACCCAGAACCTGCCTTTGCCATGATAGACAAGTTCATCCTGGCCTCCGAGGTCAAGGATACTGAGGCTGTGGTGGTCATAAACAAGTGCGACCTCCTCACTGAAGAGGAGAGGGAGACCATGAAGGCCATCTATTCAGGTGCCTACAGAGTGGTGGAGACCAGCTGCATGACGGGAGAAGGCCTGGACGAACTCAAGGAACTGCTCAGGGGCAAGGTGGCCGCGTTCGCGGGGCCTTCCGGCGCAGGCAAGTCCACTCTGGTAAACAGCATAGTGCCGGAGGCCGGCATGGAGACCGGGGCCATCTCTGACAAGACTCAGAGAGGCAGACATACCACCAGGCACGTGGAGATCCTGGAGACCGAGGGCGGGGGACTGGTCTATGACACCCCCGGGTTCACGTCTTTTGATATACCGGAGATAGAGGAGGACGAACTGAGACACCTCTATCCGGAGATCGAAAGGTTCAGCGGTAAGTGCAGATACGATAACTGCAGGCACTTAAAGGAACCGGGCTGCGCGGTGAAAGAGGCGGTCAAGGCCGGAGAGATCTCGGCCGTACGCTACGCATCCTATAAGACCAACATGAAAGAAATAAGAGAAAAGAGGAAATACTGATGCTCATCGCACCATCCATTCTTTCGGCGGATTTCGGAGATCTGCTCAACGACATACACAAGACTGAAGAGGGAGGAGCCGACTACATCCATGTTGACGTCATGGACGGCCACTTCGTGCCGAACATAAGCTTCGGTGCGCCGGTCATGAAGTGCCTCACGGGCAGGGTGTCCATACCCTTCGACGTCCACCTCATGATCACCGATCCCATGAAATACGCCAAGGACTTCGTCACGGAGAATACGGAGTTCATCACCTTCCACAGGGAGGCAGTGGAGGATCCCATGGAGGTCATCGACCTGATCCATTCCTACGGAGTGAAGGCAGGCATCTCCATAAAGCCCGGAACACCCACATCTGCCCTGGAAGGACTTTTTGACAAGGTGGATCTGATCCTCATAATGTCCGTTGAACCCGGCTTCGGCGGCCAGAAGTTCATGGAGGATCAGCTGATGAAGGCGGTGGAGCTTTCAGCCCTCAAAAAAGAGATGGGCTACGATTATATCATCGAGATCGACGGCGGCATCGGCATCGGCAATATCGAGAGAGTCGAGGCTGCAGGCGTTGAGATGGCAGTGGCGGGATCATCTGTTTTCAAGGCAGAGGACCCGGCGGAAGCTGTAAGAATGCTCAAGGAGAAATAGAGGATAAATGGATCTGCTCATTGCTTTTGCAATATTTCTCATATGCATGATATCCTCGCTGATCGCAGGTTTATCCACGGTCCCGGCGCTCATCGCCGGGTTCGTGGCATTTTTTGTGACCGGACTGAGACGCAGGTTCCGGCCGGATGAACTTTTCCGCATGGCCGGTAAGAGTGTGAGAGAATCTCTGATCGTTCTGGAGGTCATGGCAGTGATCGGATTCCTCACGGCATCCTGGAGGATGTCGGGAACCATCACCGTATTCGTCTACTACGGTATGCAGCTCATTACGCCCAAACTGTTCATCCTGATCACATTCCTGCTGTCCAGTATCCTCAGCTACGCCATAGGCACATCCTTCGGCGTGGCGGGAACAGTGGGGGTCATATTCATGGCTCTTGCAAGGGCAGGCGGAGTGGACCCGCTCATCACGGCGGGGACCCTCATGAGCGGAGTTTTCTTCGGAGACAGATGTTCTCCCGTATCATCTTCTGCTCATCTGGTATGCAGCATCACCGGTACCAACATATTCGACAATGTGAAGGCCATGATGAAGACCGGGGCCATACCGTTTCTGATCTCACTGGGGCTCTACGCAGTTATCTCAGTGAATAATCCCATACAGGGGGCGGACAGTCAGATGATGGAGGGACTTCAGGAGGCCTTCGTCATATCCTACTGGGCCTTCGTTCCTGCGGCGCTCATGCTGGTGCTTCCGCTGTTCAAGGTGGACGTGCTTCTTGCCATGGGGCTCAGCATACTGTCATCGGTCCTTATAAGCATATTCGTACAGGGACAGGGAGTCCGGGAAGTGGTCAGAGCCCTGATCTTCGGCTATGAAGCGGGAGAGGGCACAGCGGCCTCTATTCTCGACGGAGGCGGACTTTTGTCCATGGTCGAGATAATTATCATATTGCTGGTTTCCGGCGCTTATTCGGGCATTTTCGAGGGCACAGACATGCTCAGAGGAGTGAATGAGAAGATATCCTCACTGTGCGCTAAGTTAGGCAGGCTGCCGGTGACCGTGATCATGGGACTGGGCTCCGCCATGGTGTTCTGTAACCAGACCATAGCCACCCTCATGGTTGGAAGCCTGATGAAGGGCACCTACCGCGAGAGCGGCGCGCCGGATGAGGAACTGGCCATCGATATGGAGAACTCGGTCATCCACATAGCCTGCATCGTGC
>JAEEOX010000182.1 GCA_016284485.1 Bacillota bacterium
AGCCACGATCACAGCGGCTATGATCATGATCTTCTTTCTTCCCTTATTTATCTTTTTGAGGAAATCCACCTCGTGAACATCCTCCATGACCTCCGGTTCGGGGGTCGTCATTTTCCTGTAGATGGCTCCGCACTCTTCGCATTCGTCCAGGTGCGCTCTGACGTCCTGTTCGCTCTCGGGTGAAAGCAGATCGTCAGCGTAGAGGGGAAGCAGATCTTTTACTATGTAACAAGGCAGTTTATTCATCATCATCGCTCAACTCCTTAACTATCGATTGTTTTGCACGGTAGTAATTGACTCTGGCCCAGGTCTCCGTCCGTCCCATTATCTCTCCTATCTGTTTGAATGAGAGGCCTCCGAACAGCCTGAGCCTCAGTATCTCCCCACCCGGGTCGGGGTGATCATCTATGGCCTTACGTATCCTGTCCGTCTCTTCCCTGGTCACGACTATGTCCTCGGCTGACGCGGTGGCAGGTTCCGGAACATCGTCTATAGGCAGAGGATTCCGCGCCATTTCACGGAAGTGAGTATAGAGAAGGTTTTTTGCGATCCCGCAGAGCCAAGAGCTTATCCTGCAGGAACCGTCGAACCGGTCTATGCTCTTTATGGCCTGATAGAAGGTCTCCTGAGTAAGTTCCTCTGAAAGATCCGGGGATCCGGTCTTTGCCATGAGGAATCTGAAAACCGTATCGGCGTTTTGTCTGTAGATGCTCTCGAGATCGTCCAACTCTCTCTCACCTCCTTCTGTACGTTAATGTCCGTGATCGATGATTCGTTACACAGTGATGATAAAAAATTTTTGCGCCTCATGCAAGAAAAAAAAGAGCACGGAGGACTTCCGTCTTCCATGCTCACATTCGGTTGTTTCATTCGATGTATGCCAGCGGGCATACTGAGATGCATTTGCCGCAGGTCCCGGCAGTATCCACGTCCAGGTACCTGAGCATATCCTCATGGTATTGTCCCTGAAGGCCGTCGCAGGCGAACTTGCCGCCTTCGAACCACCTTGTCAGCGCGTCCACAGGGCATGCTTCCAGGCAAAGTGTGCAGTCACCGCCATCCAGACCCAGACACTTGGGACCTTCATAGGGTCCGCTGGGTTCCAGTTCTGCGGTGGTAATGAGTGAGCAGTATCTGACTGCCGAACCCTTCTCGGTGATCAGTATCCTGTTCCTGCCGAAGTCTCCCAGTCCCGCCGCCTTGGCTGCGGTCCTGTGGGACCAGGACACCACCAGATCCGACGGATCATAGTTGTTGGTGGTCTTGACCGTGACAGCCTCATATCCGTTGGACCTGAGCAGCTCCGCTATGGCTTCCGCCATGAGGTCGAAGTTCTTGTTGATCAGAACGTATGCCTCGCTCCATATCAGGCCGGAAAACTGAGCGTTCCCCGGATCGAGAGCGACCTTCTTTGTTGATGGCACCGAGAACGCGATGACCGTCTTGGCGCCGGGCAGCTGTTCCTCGGGTGTATCGTGCCAGGGTCCTACGATCTCCTTTATGTTCAAAAGACTGGGATCGTGGGCGGAAGCGAATCCGATCAGGGGTTCCCTGTACAGATCCGGCCTTCCGATGTCGCGGACCATGTCGCGGATCATGTCTATGATCTTTTGTCTGAGGTCTTTTTCATTCATTTCAGGACCTTTTTCAGGCCTTGAGGCCTGCCTCTCTCAAAACATCCTCTGCCTTCTGTCCGTTGGCATCTGACACCAGGACCACCGGTCCGGTGCATCCCATGCCTGTCTCGGCATAGATGCCCTTTGACCAGAGGAGTTCTTTGGCATCATCCAGATCCATGACTTCAACTCCCAGAATGCCGTAGGGTACCGGCTCCTTCTGAGGAGCTTCAGCCTTGGGGGCGTTCTGGTCCTTCCCGGATGAGGACTTTATCTCTTCAAGAATTCTATCCAGACCTGCGTCTTTTGCGGCGGCATACTCTCTGGCTGCGATCTCTGTGACCTTGTTCCTGAGAAGCTCCGCGCAGTACTTCACTGCGTTTGCGATCACGGGCGCACCGGATGCTCTTGATACGATCATGATGACCTTGTCGTATCCGTCGCCGATGCCGGGCCCGTAGCCGTAGCCCAGAGATTCGTAGCTTCCGCCGGTGGTGTAGCTGGAGAAGATCTTCATCATGAGGTTGCCTGTCAAGGCATCCATTACCATGACGTCAGCTGTGCCTTCCAGAAGGTCGTTGCCCCTCATGACCACACCGCCGTCCTCTCTGGAACTTTCGGTGAAGTTGATGGGATATCCGCCGTCTCTCAGCTTGTAGAGCGCCATCTCTGTCTGTCTGGCTCCGTCGATGTTGGCTATGCCCACCGTGGGATCCTCTATGCCGCAGGCCTTGGCGGCGATTATTCCCTGTATGGTGTTCTTGACCATGCCGCAGACCCTGTCGGTGTCGGAGGTGCCTGTGGTGTTGGCAATGAACATCTCTCTTCCCAGTCCCGGAGTCACTACCCTTCCGACGGTGGATACGCCGATGGGGAACGGGTAGTGCATGGTGACGGCTCCCTGGATCTCCCCGGACTCCAGCATGGCTTCCATCTTGGAGTGAGCATCCTCACCGTCGATTACCAGGGTCCGACATCCGGCCTTTTCCGCCAGACGTGCGCCTTCCAGTATGTTTTCCATTCCGTGTTCAGTTCCGGAGACCACGATGCCGATGAGGGGCTGTTTGCCGAAGCTTCCCGTCTCCAGGGCGTCTGCGATCTCGAGGAACTGATCTGCAATGAGTTTTTTGATATTATCGGACATGCCTTCCTCCTTATTTAAGTAAGGACTCTGCAAAGTCTCTCATGGACTGAGCGATGAGGGCCTTGATCTGCTCTTCGCTTACTGCGGGAGCTGCAGTTCCTGAGGCCTCTTCGGTCTTGCCGGGGTTGGCTTCAACCACGAAGGACACACCGTCGAACAGGTTGGTCATTCTGCCCAGGAAAAGAGATCCCTTGCCGATGACCATTCCGCGGCTCATCCTGCCTTCCAGGATCATGTCTCTCATGGGTCCCATGAAGGGAACGCCGGAGGGGATATGTCCCTGAGTGGGAGCCCAGCCTACCAGGCCGTGTTCCTTGATGAACGCGGGAAGTTCCGTTCTCTCGATGTCCCCGCGCTTTACGGCGAGAGCACCGATCATCTTGAAGTTGGCTTCGGGAACGTCTCCTGCTCCTGCAGGCTTGGTGATATCCGGGTTCTGAAGTTCAGGCGCGAACTTGTCCACGTCGGTGACCTTAAGACCTGCTCTGTCCAGAGGATCCGTTACCAGAGAACCGATGACGTTCTGGGGAGCGGAGCCTGTGCCTACGCAGTGTCTTCCCACTATGTCATTCCTGATGATCGGATTGACTCCGTCGTTCTCGGTTATCAGTACGGTGAATCCTGCGATGCAGTCTTCCAGGATGGGCAGACCCTTCCTTACGTGGTCCTTGCCGTTCATGCCCAGTTTGGCTGTGCAGCCGCCGGCGGTCACCAGGACGCTTTTGAAGGTCCCTGCCTTGACCAGGGAAGCCGCGTTCAGGATGGCGTGAGCCGGTCCTGCGCAGAAGCCTCTGGTGTCTGAACCTGTGGCGTTCACGAGACCTGCCACCTCAGCTGCAGCCTTGGCGAAGTTCCCTCCGCCTCTCTGGTTCATGTCTCCGCAGGCCTCCTCGCAGCAGTCGATGACGTAATCGATGCTCTCGGGATCTGTTCCCGTCTTCCTGATAAGGTTCAGGATGGCCTGGACTGAAGATGTTTTGGAAACGATGTTTTCCAGCATGGTGTGAGCGCTGAGGTTCACGTCCACGTCGTGGGCGCGCTTGACACATCCCACAAGTTTGAAGTTGAGGTACAGTCCCTCTGCGTGCTCCTCGTTTACCAGCTTGCTGAGAGCTTCCTCATCCCACTGGTTCTTGTCCAGCACGCTGAGCTGCTCTTCTTTGAGCATTCCCCATGCGGAGAGCTTGGCCTTGACGGAAGCTGCGAACTCCTTCTCCAGAAGGACCAGGTCGAATACGTCGCAGATCTGCATGAGTCCGTAGAACTCGTCCTCCGGCATGATCTCGCCGTATTTGCCGTCTCTCAGAGGCTCGGAAGCCTTCTTGTCATAGTAGGGAAATTCCACGGCTCTCAGCTCGTCGTTGGTCACGTTTCCGATGTAAGCCTGATTGGGGATGTAGCTCAGACAATCCTCATAGCTTCTGAGATGGCCCGGGAGCTCCTTCAGATAGTCAGAATCCGGGTTCACCACCATCTCCGTGGTCTGTGTGGTACCGTTGTGGATCACCATGTCCGGTGTGTGTGCCAGCACGTAGCTGGAGGCTTTAATTACAGAATAATCTGCCATGACACCCTCTCTTAAATCATCTCGTAGTATTTCTTGATCATTTCTTCTACGGCTTCCTTGGTGGCGTCGTCCTTGACCAGCTCCTCCACCTTCTCGCCGTCCTTGTAGATGGCGATGACGGGAAGTCCCAGTACTTTCTGTCCGATGGCTACACGTCTTGCCTTTGTGGTGTTGAGGGCGGTGAATTTGATCTTGTCGCCGTAAACTTCACTGTAACCGTGAACGTAGGGCATGAGAGCGGCGCAGGGAACGCAGCCGTCTCCGTAGAAATCTACCAGAGTATATCCTTCAGACTGTAATACTTCGGGTTCAAAAGTTGTCTTATCGAGTTCTAACATTTCTATTCCTCCTGTGGATCCTTATCTTAGTGCAAAAAACTGCATTTTCAAACTACATTTCTTCTATGTACTTTCCGGCCTGAACAGCGGCGATGGCGCCGTCAGCGCAGGCGGTAACTACCTGTCTCAGTGACTTCTGTCTGATGTCTCCCGCGGCGAAAACTCCGGGAACGTCGGTGTGCATGTCCGCATCTGTCAGGATGTATCCCTTCTCGTCCATTCCCACATGTCCTCTGAAGACCTCAGTGGTGGGCTTGAATCCGATGAATACGAAGATGCCGAAGGTGCCGTCATCCTCATCTGCGAAGATCTCTGTAAGTTCTCCTGTCTTCACGTTCTTCACCACCATGGATTCCACCAGACCGTCTCCCCTGATCTCCTGGACCACTGTGTCCCACATGAAGTCCAGTTTCGGGTTGGCGAAGGCTTTCTCCTGAATGGATTTGGCGGCTCTCAGTTCGTTCCTTCTGTGGATGATGGTGACCTTCCTGGCGAACTTCGTCAGGTACATGGCCTCCTCCACCGCTGCGTCTCCGCCTCCGACCACGTAGACCTCGAAGTCTTCAAAGAAGGCTGCGTCGCATGTGGCGCAGTAGGATACGCCCTTGCCGGACAGTTCCTTCTCACCGGGGCATCCGATGGTCACGGGGTTGGCTCCCGCTGCGATGATCACGGCCTTGGCGCTGTAATCCTCGTGGAGGCAGTGAAGGATCTTTTCCTTTCCGCTAAGGTCCATGTCGGTCACAGTATCGAAAACGTGATCCACTCCGAACTTCTCCGTCTGCTTTACCATTCTGTCTATGAGTGACGGGCCTGTCTCATCCTCGAGGCAGCCCGGATAATTCTCGATCTCACTTGTGATCACTATCTGACCGCCGTTTTTCTGCTTTTCGATTATAAGGGTGTTGATCCTGGCTCTTCCGGCATAAAGACCTGCCGCAAGACCTGCGGGGCCTCCGCCGATTATGATCAGATCGTAATTCTTCATTTCTTTCTCCTGTCTTACTGAAATTATGGGAAGATGCCACCGGCACCCTCCCATATTATAGGCTTTAGAGCTGGTCTCTTATGGCGTTCATCTCATTACAGATGTCATCAACGTCAAGAACCATTTCCATCATGCTTATCTGCTCATCATATACGTCAGGGTCGATCTCGGCCTTGACCTCAGGTTCGCAAATATGAAATACTGAGAGTCCCAACGAGACTCCTGCCAAGGGGCCTGCCCACGTGGGGTCACCGAGCGTTACTGTTTCTGCTGCAAGACCTGCAGCCTCACCCTCAGCTGCACCGAGGAGAACTACAACGTTCTCAGCTCCGTACTGCTCAGAGAATTCCAGTACACGTCTCTGGTTTTCCAGGTCCATGGCTCCAGCGGCCGTTCAGACAAAGCACTCCGTAGAGGAGAACACTACCTCAGCTCCCGCTGAAACAGCGCATTCTGCTATGGCCTGACCGGGAATGCCATCTCTGTCTCCGATGATGATGGCCTTCTTGTCCTTCAATATTGCCATTAAACGTCTCCTTTCTTCGAAAATTTGATGCAGGCACCCGCGGGGCCTGCGATTTACACCCACGTAAAATATTATAGCAAATAATGTGCCATCGGAGATATGGTTTTTTGCAGGGGTTTATAGCCGAACATCGGGTATTTTCTATAGGTTTTGGTGCCATTTTAGGTAAAAAAACCCTTTCCCGCCTAAAACCATCAAAAAAGCGACAATAAGTTGTCGCTTTTTCTCGCTAATTTTTTGTCCCGGAGGGTCTATTTGCGTCCCAGGATCTTGTTCACGTCGTCCATATACTGCGAATAGTCCTCGCCCTTCCTTCTGGCTTCCAGCGCAGCCTTGATGGATTCGAAGGTGTCCTTGTTGATGGGGAACACCTTGAGCGCCAGTGTGCCCATCAGCAGCGCGATGCTGGGTATCAGGATGAAGGCGACGTTGAGTATGGGCGCCACAGTTGCGCTCTGGACCTCCAGCGTCGCATCGAAGCCGGAAGCGTCCAGTATCAGTCCGAATATCTGCACCATGATGGCAGAGATCAGCGTGCCAAGCACAGAGATCATGGACATCAGGTCGCCCTCTCTCCTCTTGCCGTTCACCCACTCGTCCACCTCGATGATGTCGTAGAAGATGGCTGAGCTTATCTGCCAGAAGCCGGTCTGGGTGAAGGCGAAGAAAGCCATGTACAGTATGGTTCCCCAGATGGTCCCGGGTCCCAGGAAGAAAACGATGAGACCGATGACCCCTGTAGCGCTCAGGCTTATCATCTGCTGGTTCACCTTGCCCAGCTTCAGGGCCATGCGGTTGATTATGGGGGTCACCACCATGAACACGCTAATGGTGACTATGTACATGTACGACATGTATTTATTGTCCAGGTGGGCACTGTACTGCAGGTAATAGATGGTTGCCACGTTGAAGAGTGCCAGGGCGCAGGTGAATGCGGTCTTGTACATCACCCCCAGCTTGCCGGTCCTGAGTTTCACCAGTTCCAGGTAGCTTCTGAAGATCGCTCCTATGGGATTTCCGCCCTTAACTGCGTCCTCTTTGCTGAGGACCAGGCCCTTGCCACGGTTCAGTATGGCGGATAAAGACCAGCCCAGACATGTGACGATCCCTACGATTATCCCCGTGGTCCACCAGCCGCCCTTGACGTCAGTGCCGTACAGTGCCAGTATCCCCAGGGGAAGCAGATAACCTACGCCGTTTCCTGCGATGGATATGGCTCTGGTTATGGTCCTGAGCTTGGTACGGTCATCGTAACCCGAAGCCAGCTCCGCGCCGAAGGCCTGATTCGGGATCTCAAAGGTGGAGAACACTACCCTGAAAAGCATGGCAAATACCAGATAGTAGGCTATCCTGAGAGGCCCTTC
>JAEEOX010000183.1 GCA_016284485.1 Bacillota bacterium
TCGCTTTCAAGGCAGGGGCTCTGCCTCATTCCTCTTCTGGTGATAATGCCTAAGTTCATGGGGATCGACGGAGTGCTCTGGGCAAGCCCCATAGCTGACCTCATTGCCTTCGTGCTGTCAATGTCCATGGTCCTTGTGACGTTCAGGAGATACAGGTGACAGGGACCGGGGGGAGCTGTTCATGGAAGAACTGACCATATCCGACAAAATATATGACCTCATGCTCAGGAAAGGATATCCTGCTGCTTTCGCGCGCATCATTTCCGCGGAGATGAACACTGAGTTCACCGGAAACAGGATGTACGGATACATAGCCAGGAATGATCTTTTGCGCCTTGAGGACGTGGCGGATGAGATGCTGGCCATCAAAAGCGACCGGGACCGCATCAGGAGCAAGCACATGTCAGAACAGGCCCAGAGCGCAATCAACATGATGTATATGACTCAAGGGGAGGAAGAAAATGAATAAATATTTACCTGAAACTGAACTTACGCTTCTGGCAAAGGAAGCTCAGAGAAAATACAGCCTGCCGATCATACTTGTTCTGGCCGTGGCGGTGCAGATCGTGTCCATGATACCACAGCTGTTCATTTTGTCACCTCTGGTACTCATGAGTCAGCAGTTTATGCATAGGGTCGTTCTCAATCCTGACCTCATAGATCACTATGTCTCTGTAGACACAGTGAACCTGGCCAGCCTTTTCTGCACGGTATTCTGTATAATCGCTACGATCATTTTTTGCACAAAGATCGAGAAAAGGTCAGTCAGAAGTCTTGGCTTCAGGGGGAAAACGCCGGTAACGGAGTATCTCCTGGGCCTGGTCTTCGGTGCGGCGATGTTCGCGGTGGTGTGGGGCATATGCCTGGTCACGGGAACTGTGGACTGCAGAGGGATCTCCACCAACATCTCACCGCTGATCGCGGTGTTCTTCCTGGGATTCCTGGTGCAGGGGATGAGTGAGGAGGTGTTCTCCAGGGGATTCATGATGCAGTCACTGTCCATCCGGTATGCGGGCATCGTGGCAGTAGTGATCAATGCTGTTTTCTTCGCTGCGATGCATCTTGGAAACAACGAGGTATCATTCCTCTCCATTTTCAACATTTTCCTGTTCGGAGTCTTCGCATCACTGTATATGTGGAAGAGGGGCAACATCTGGGGGATCGCTGCTTTTCACAGCGCGTGGAACTTCACTCAGGGCAACCTCCTTGGCGTCCGGGTCAGCGGAGGCAACTTCGGGCCTTCAGTTCTGGAGACCGTTTCCGATCCATCGGGAGCACTCATAAACGGCGGAGGTTTCGGCATGGAAGGGGGACTTGCGTGCACTCTGGTGTTCGTGGCCGGGATAGTGTTTTTCCTCTTCATGCCGGTAAGGCAGGACAGCCGGATCGCAGTCGGGGAGGAACCCGCTCCGGAGCCCGCTGACCTGTGATAAATCGTGCACCAAAACTATGTATTTTAGTTGATAAAAAACCGCATTGGCGTTATAATTTTATCAATAGTGTTTTTTGAATAAAATCGCAATCATTATCAACATTACTAATGGAGGAATATTATGGCTAATCTCAGTGACAGGATCTGTATAATCGGCGGAGGCCCGGCGGGTATTTCCGCAGCTATGTATCTCCAGAAAAAGGGATACGAGAATTATGTGATCTATGAGAAACTCAAAAAGGTCGGAGGCAAGAGCTATTCGCCGAAGATCGCTGTGAACGGAGAAGAGCGCGCCTATGAGACGGGAGCCATCATGGGAGCCATCACATATCACGCAGTCCACGAGGTCGAGGAGTTCGGCGGAGTAGGACATGCAGACGGTCCCAACATGCGCCGTATGTACCGCGACAAGAACGGTAAGGAGATCTTTCCCTTCGACCCCAAGAAGAACTTCTCCATCTCCAAGCTCCTGAGCCTCATGAAGCTCAAGAAACAGATGAAGAAGCTGGTCGAGATCATGGAGACCAAGTACAAGGGATATGACTGCTACTGCCACCGCGGAGTTGCACAGGGCAGATATCACGGCCTTTCCAAGGGACTGGATGACGCTCTTCAGATGATCGAGGGAGAGAACCCCAACCTTAAGGATCTGGCGCTTCCCTTTGACCAGTTCTGCAAACTCAACGGAGTTGAAGAGGTCATGAGGATCTGGATCGGACCTTACACTTCATTCGGATACGGATATTTCGACGAGATCCCTGCGGCATATGTCATGAAGTATCTTGACACCACCACAGCCATCGAGTTCGTGAACATGAGGCTCTGGACGTGGAAAGAGGGAACTCAGTCCATCTATGAGGCAGCCAACAAGAAGCTTGTTAATCCCGCAGTCCTCAACACTGAAGTCGTAAAGATCGTACGT
>JAEEOX010000018.1 GCA_016284485.1 Bacillota bacterium
GCATCCCTCTTCGTCCACATACGCGGCAGACTCCAGTGTCCTCACTGCGGTTGTCCCCACGGCGATCATACGGTTTCCGTTCTTCAGAGCTTCATTGATACCCTCGGCAGTCTCATCATCTATGAAGTATTCCTCGAAGTGCATGTGGTGGTCTTCGATGTTGTCCACCTTGACGGGCCTGAAGGTGCCGATTCCTACATGAAGGGTGACGTAGTATAGCTTCACGCCTTTCTCCCTGATCTTCTCCAGGAGTTCCTCCGTGAAGTGCAGTCCCGCGGTGGGTGCGGCCACCGAGCCCTCCACCGACGAATAGACGGTCTGGTACATCTCGGAATCCATGTCCGTGCTCTCCCTCTCTATGTAGGGAGGAAGAGGCATGCGGCCGATCTCCTCCAGCCTCTCCATGAATATGCCGTCGTATTTGAATTCCACTATCCTGGTGCCGTCGTCGGAATATCCCTTGATCTCGGCTCTCAAAAGGCCTTTGTCCGGATAGTGTGACTCTGTGCCGTCAGGGGCAGTCCCGGAGAATACCACGGAATCGCCGATCTTGAGCCTTCTTCCGGGTCTCACCAGGGTCTCCCATGTGTCGCCCTTGATCCTTTTGCTCAGGAGGAATTCCACCTTGGCACCGGTGCCTTCCTTGACACCGAAAAGCCGGGCCGGGATCACCCTGCTGTTGTTCATCACGAGGCAGTCTCCCGGTCCTAAGTAATCCAGTATATCGTAGAATTTTTTGTGCTCAAGCTCGTCGGTGTCCGTGTGGATCACCAGGAGCCTGCATTCGTCTCTCTTCTCCGCAGGATACTGAGCGATCAGTTCCTCGGGAAGTTCATAATCAAAATCTTTGACCTGCATATTTCCTCTTCTCAGCGCTAGTCCATGGTTATCTGTTCCTGCTGCTCGGGATAGTCCAGACCGAAGTGCCTGTAGCCCTCTCTGGAGACCATCCTGCCCTTCTGGGTCCTGTAGAGAAGCCCCGACTGGATAAGGAACGGTTCGTTCACATCCTCAAGGGTGACCTTCTCCTCACCTAGGGCGGCGGCTATGGTGTCGATCCCGACGGGTCCGCCGTTGAACTTCTGGATTATCATGAGCAAAATATCTCTGTCCAGTTTCTCAAGGCCCAGCGCGTCCACTCCCAGGGCGTCCAGCGCCTCTCTGGTGATCTCCAGGTCGATGAATCCCTTGCCCTTGACCTGGGAGAAGTCTCTGACACGCTTGAGCATCCTGTTGGCCACACGGGGCGTTCCTCTGGAACGCTTGGCCATCTCCTGAAGGGAGGCTTCGTCGATGCCTATGTTCAGGACGTCTGCCGACCTCTTTATGATCTTTTTGAGTTCGTCCTCTGTATAGAGTTCGAACTTGCCTATGACGCCGAAACGGTCTCTGAGAGGTGCGGACAGTGATCCCGCCCTGGTGGTGGCACCGATCAGGGTGAACTTGGAAAGGTCCAGCCTGATGGACCTGGCCGAAGGGCCTTTGCCGATTATGATGTCCAGGGCATAGTCCTCCATGGCGGAGTAAAGCACCTCCTCCACTGAGCGGTTCAGCCTGTGTATCTCATCTATGAAGAGAACGTCGTTGTCGTTCAGGTTGGTCAGTATGGCGGCCAGATCCCCTGCGCGCCCGATGGCCGGGCCTGAGGTTATCTTGATGTCCACTCCAAGTTCATTGGCGATTATGCCCGCCAATGTGGTCTTGCCCAATCCCGGGGGACCGTAAAACAGCACGTGGTCCAGGGGATCGTGCCTGAGTTTCGCTGCTTCGATGAAGATCTTAAGGTTGTCCTTCACCGACTGCTGGCCTATGTATTCGTCAAGAGTCTGAGGTCTGAGTCCGGCTTCCTGCCTTGCTTCTCCCTCAAACTGGCTCAGATTCGTAAGTCTGTCTTCTGCCATTTCTAATCCTTTCAGAACAGATTTTTAAGTGCCTTCTTAATGTATTCTTCGGCGCTGAGGCCTTCTTCTCCCACCTTGGATACCGCGGCGAAAGCTTCCTGCCTCTGGTATCCCAGGCTGATGAGGGCTGCGATGGCTTCCTGTCTGGCACCGTCCGCCTCCTCAAGGGAAACTGCATTCTGTCCGATGCCGGGAGTTTCTTCGCCGGAGTCGAAGTATCCAACTTTGTCCTTCAGTTCCACAACCAGGCGCTCGGCAGTCTTCTTGCCTACGCCCTGAGCTCTGGACAGTTCCTTCACATCTCCCATGAATATGGCCCGCTTAAGCTGGTCCAGAGGCATGGAGCCCAGAATGGACATGGCTGCCTTGGGACCGATGCCGGAAACTGAAGTGAGTAGGTTGAACATGTCCACGGACTCCATGTTGTGGAAGCCGTAGAGGCTCATGTCGTTCTCCGACACGATCATCTCCGTGAATACCTGTATCTCGTCTCCCTCGGCGTTCTTATATACCGGAGATCCTGAGGGCACGAACACCTTGAATCCTATGCCTGCAGCTGTCTCCAGCACTATGTAATTGTCATGCTGTCCCGCAAGCGTTCCTTTCAAAAATCTGATCATCTTTTAACTAAATTCCCTTTCTTATCCGAAGCTTCCTCTCGCCCCCTGCTCCTCCCGAGGAGTGTGCGTGGCAGACGGCGGCAGCCAGCGCGTCCGCAGTATCATCGGGCTTCGGAACGGCGTCCAGGTTGAGTATGGTCTTCACCATCTGCTGTACCTGTTTCTTGTCTGCACGTCCGTAGCCCACCAGGGCCTGTTTGATCTGAAGGGGCGTATATTCATTTACTCTTAAACCGCCCTTCTCGCACGCCAAAACAGCAACGCCTCTCGCTTCCCCTACCATGATGGCAGTCTTGGCGTTGTTGTTGAAGTAGAGTTCCTCTATTGATGCTTCATCCGGAGAGTACCTTG
>JAEEOX010000184.1 GCA_016284485.1 Bacillota bacterium
ACAGAAAAAGATAAATAAGTACAAGACGGTATTAAACGTGTCAGACAACTACTATCAGCGAGAGATCGAGACCATGCCCAGGGAGGAACTTAAGAAGCTCCAGAGCGAGAGGCTGGTCCGGCAGGTGAGGCATGTATGGGAGCATGTCCCGTACTACAGAGGATTAATGGAAAAGAAGGGCGTCACACCGGATGACATCAGGAGCATCGATGATCTCCATAAGCTGCCCTTTATCAGCAAGGAGGACCTGAGACTCCAGTATCCCTACGGACTTCTGGGGACGGACCTTAAGAACTGCGTGAGGATCCATTCCACGTCGGGGACCACGGGCCGCAGGGTGGTGGCATTCTACACCCAGGAGGACATCGACATCTGGGACGACTGCTGCGCCAGAGCCATTGTGGCCGCAGGCGGAACGGACGGGGACGTGTGCCAGATCGCCTACGGCTTCGGACTTTTCACCGGCGGCGCAGGGCTGAACGGCGGCTCCCACAAGGTAGGCTGCCTTACGCTGCCCATGTCTTCCGGAAACACCGACCGGCAGATCCAGTTCATGATGGACCTGAAGGCGACCATGCTTTGCTGTACGCCGTCATACGCGGCATTCATCGGAGAATCGCTGAAGGAGAGAGGATACAGGCCCGAGGACAATTCACTGAAGGCTGGAATTTTCGGGGCAGAACCCTGGACTGAGGAGATGCGCCGCGGCATAGAGGAGGCTCTGGGCATCAAGGCATATGACATTTACGGGCTTACGGAGACATCGGGTCCGGGAGTCGCCTTCGAGTGCGAGGAGCAGAACGGTATGCATATCAATGAAGACCACTTCGCTGCGGAGATCATAGACCCGGATACCGGCGAGGTCCTTCCCATGGGTGCCACCGGAGAACTGGTGCTGACCTCACTTGACAAGGAGGCTTTCCCGCTTTTAAGATACAGGACGAGGGACATCACGAAACTCAGCGTTGAACCGTGTTCCTGCGGCCGTACCTTCGTGAAGATGAAGAAGCCCATGGGACGTTCCGATGACATGATGATCATCAGGGGAGTCAACGTATTCCCGTCCCAGATCGAGACGGTGCTTCTGAACGAAGGCTACGCACCCAACTATCAGATCGTCGTCGGCAGGGAGAACAACACAGATACTCTTGACGTCTACGTGGAGATGTCCGAGGGGACATTCTCCGACGTGGTCAAGGACATGGAGCGTGAGACCACGAAGCTGGCTCAGGCCATGAAGACCATGCTGGGCATCAGCGCCAAGGTCCACCTGGTGGCGCCCAAGTCCATCGCAAGAAGCGAGGGCAAGGCTGTCCGCGTCATCGATAACCGTAAACTTCACGACTGATCGCAGGTCTTTTAAGGAGGAAAAAATGGCTGTCAAACAGATCTCAATATTTGTTGAAAACAAAAAAGGCGCCCTGGCTAAGGTCCTTGGAGACCTGGCCTCGAAGGGCGTAGGCCTCAGAGCCATGACCATCGCGGACACCGGGGACTTCGGCATTCTGAGGATCATCGTCGATGACAATGAGGCCGCTGCGGAAGCCCTCAGAGCCGAGGAGACAGTGTTCTCCGTGACTGACGTCATCGCCTGTCAGGCCGCAGATGTGCCGGGCGGGTTCGCCCACGTGCTGGGGATCCTCATGGACGCAGGGATCAACATCGAGTACACCTACGCATTCGTCATCAAAACAGGCGAGGAGGCCTGTGCCATCATAAGAGTTGACGACGTGGGAGCCGGCGAGAAGGTGCTCACCGACAACGGCGTGCCTCTGATCACCCAGGACGAAGTTCTCAAGATCTAGTCCCCTCACGATGTGCAAAACATCTGCCCGCGATTGTCATTATCTGCGGAGTGGGATATAATGAGAGCAACAAGTTCCAGAACACTTAAGATGGAGGTTCCCATGGCAGAAGAAACAAGAAACGAAGGCAACAGAATGCCTATGATCGGCGACCCGGCTCCGGAATTCAGAGCCATGACAACGATGGGGAAGATCGATTTCCCGGCAGATTACGCAGGCAGCTGGGTAGTGCTTTTCTCACACCCCGCCGACTTCACGCCGGTCTGCACCACGGAGTTCATAGGCTTCGCAAGAATGGCCGATGAGTTTGCCGCACTCAACACCAAGCTCTTAGGGCTTTCCATAGACTCGCTCCACTCACACCTGGCCTGGGCCAGAAACATCGAGCAGATCGACTGGAAAGGTCAGGGCAAGGTCAAGCTGCCCTTCCCGATCATTGCGGACATAAGCATGAGCGTTGCCAAGCAGTATGGCATGATACAGACGGTGGCCAAGACTCAGACAGTCCGGGCGGTGTTCATCATCGATCCGGAGGGGGTGATACGCACCATCCTCTACTATCCCATGTCGACCGGACGCAATCTTCCGGAGATCAAGCGCATCGTCCAGTCACTTCAGGCACACGATGAGTGCAATATTTCCACCCCTGCCGACTGGCAGCCGGGAGACGACGTACTGATGGGAGCGCCCCTCACTCTGGAGGAAGCAGAGCGCAGAATGGCGGATCCGGACATCCAGTCTCTGGAGTGGTACCTGGCCCTGAAGAAGAATAAGTAAACAAATGTACAAAAACAGGGGTGCCGGAGGCGGCGGCCCCTGTTT
>JAEEOX010000185.1 GCA_016284485.1 Bacillota bacterium
GGACTTGACCACGAGTTTAGCCTTGTCAAGCACCAGGTCGTGGAGGTTGTAGAGTCTGGCAGCGATCTCGCTGGCCCATGTCCTGTTCCTGAGAGCTTCGTTTCTCCTGGCCACCTGGTTCATTCTCAGGTTGCCCAGGAGCTTCCAGATGATGAGTCCGATCACCGCTCCGACGATAAGTGCCGGGAGAACGTTGTCCTTGGTCCAGTAGATCAGACAGAAGAGCACGATGAATACGATCACGCCTGCCCACATGGGAGTCTTCTCGCTCATGACCCTGACCTTCAGTTCTTCACTTCTCTTGTCTGCATCAGCCTGGGCACGGGCTTCCTTTTCAGCCTGCGCCTGCTTCTGAGCCTTTTCTTCTTCAAGCTGTTTCTTTAATGTTTCTGTTTTATTCTCTGCCATGCCATCCTCCTCTAAGAAAAATCTGCAGGTTACTGCTTATCGAAATACGCCTGCCCTGAATCAGGGCAAAAATATGTTCTGATGAAACCATCTTTGGAGAGTACGACGAATTCATTACTCTCCACTTTATAGTATACATCATCTCCGTCTTCTTTTTCAAGTTTATGCAAAGAATCCGGATCATTTATTACGTCGGAAGCCGCCTTCTGGTACTCCTCCTTGCTGGCGAAGCCCATCTCCCTGCCGTGCTTCTCGAAATGTTCAGTAAGGAGACGGTCATTCCTGAAGGTGTATTCCACATAATTCTCGTTCCCCGGATCCCCGGGATCATCCGGCACATCGGGGCTGAGGCCTCCCAGCAGGGCGTAGATCCCCACCACAGCTGCCATCAGGACGATGAAGAGCACCCACTTCTTCTTATTCATGGAGCTCCTCCTGGTATCTTGAACGGTACTGATTGAGGCTCAGTTCATTGGCTCCGCCCTCGAAATCCGGCTCCCTCCTCTGGACGGGATCGTCCTCCCATCCGCAGACCGGGCAGATCTCATAGGCGTTTCTTTCCATGAAATGATGCTTGCCGCAGACCGGGCAGATATATTGTTTTTTATGAAAGAATCTGTATAATCTTGACATCACTCCAGCACCTTGTTTCCTTCTGCGTGCCTCTTGATCTTGTGAGTGGTGCTCTTCTCGAAGTCCTCGGTCCTGATTATGACCTTGGCGATCTTCTTGAAGGGCGGCTGAGATTCGTTTATTCTGTCCACTTCGCTCTGGATCAGGTCCCTTACGGCGTCCGGATCTTTTGCGTCCTCTCCCAGATAATTCTCCACCTCTTCCATGTCGGGTCTGATGGTGGCGATTATGGCGTTGTCCTCGTCGTTCTTGTCGGCACCGGCCCAGACCATGGACTCGCTTATGAAAAGACTTTCGTCCAGGTAGTTCTCCAGTTCCTCAGGATAGACATTCTTGCCGTTCTTGGTGATTATGACGTTCTTGGACCTTCCCGTTATGAAGATGTAGCCGTCATTGTCCACGTATCCCAGGTCTCCGGTGTGGAACCATCCGTTGATCAGGCAGGCTTCGGTGGCCGCGGGGTCCTCGTAGTAGCCCATCATCACGCTGGGACCCTTGACGGCGATCTCGCCTATGCCCTCTTCATTCTTGTTGAGTATCATTACCTCCGTCTGGCTCAAAACATGGCCGGCGGAGCCTTTTCTGAAATATTTCCTTTCGGGGGGAATGGCTGCCACCAGCGGCGAGCACTCTGTCAGTCCGTAGCCCTGGATGGCTGTGATGCCCAGGTCGTTGTAGAAGTCCAGCATCTCCGGCTTCACGGGGGCTCCGCCCATGACGATCAGCCTCATCCTGCCTCCGAACACTTCCTTGACCTTGCTGAGAAGCGCGTCGGAAACGTCCATGTTCAGGCGCCTTGCCGCCCTGTTCAGTCTGAGCGCGGCATTGAACATCCTCTCCTTGCCCTGCTTCTTTACATTCTTAAGGATGCTCTTCCTGAAGCTCTCGAAGATGAGAGGCACTCCGCAGAATATCGTAGGCTTAAGCTCTGCCAGGTCCTTCTGGATGTACTTCAGACCCTGACAGTATCCGATGGACGATCCTCTGTAGAGCGATACCAGGAATCCGCAGGTGCACTCGTAGGTGTGGTGCAGCGGAAGAACACTGAAGAAAATATCCTCCTTGGTGTACCTGATGAGCAGCGGGTCCAGCATGATCTCGGCGCAGAGGTTTTTCTGGGAGAGCATGACTCCCTTGGCCACTCCTGTGGTCCCGGAGGTGAACAGGAGCACTCCCATTACGTCCGGATCGATCTCTCTGTCCAGATATCTGCGGTCTCCCATGTCCAGAAGATTACTTCCCTCTGCCAGAAGATCTGACAGAGCGTAGACGTCTTCCTCCGACATCTCGGCTCTGAAGTCCACCAGGAATTCCAGTTTCCCAGCGCCCTCATCCAGCATCTCCTTGAACATTTTGCGGTACTTGGAGTCCATGATGACGCAGGACGCGCCGGACTTCACCACCAGCTGTCTGAGTTCAGATGCGTTCAGCTCCTTGTCCAGAGGCACAACTACTCCCACGCCGCATGCCACCGCAAGATAGCTCAGCGACCAGTAATAGCTGTTGTCTCCTATGACAGCGACCTTTTTGTCGCCCATGCCCCTTGAGAGCAGGGCGGTCCCCAGACTGTTCACGTCCCTTAAGACCTTGCTGTAGGTTATGGGAGTGAAAGGCTCGTTCTTTTTGAACTTCTGCCAGAAACAGGGGCGGTTGGCGAACAGCTCCGCCGATTCCTCCAGCATCTGCTTCAGGTTCGCAATGGGTCTGAGCTCTTCCTTGTACAGATCATATTTATTTCTCGAATGTTTAATCCTGTTTACAAGCTCGACCGCTTCATTGTATCCCTTCACTTATGTCCTCCATTTCTTTTCCTCTGAAGCACAGCAGCCATCCGATAAACGCCACGGGCAGTGCCACCACCACGTCCACCACGGAGTGCTGCTTGATGAACATCGTGGACATAACGATCAGAACTGTAGCTATGACCATTATTATCTTCCAGAACAGACCCAGTTTCCCTCTGGCATCCCATGACCAGAAAAACATTCCGAACATGCCTATGATGTGGAGAGACGGGCTCACGTTCTCCGGAGTGTCCACCGTGTAAATGAATTTCACGATATATGAAAGTATCGACACCATGGGAACTGTCTCAGGTCTCAGTTCCAGACAGGTGGGATATATGAGATAGATCACGATGGTGACCGTAAATGTCAGTATGAAATACTTTGAAAGTTTCCTGAAGTTCTCAGTTTCGCAGACCAGCGTGTACAGAAGCACGATGGCGATCAGCGGGTGCCAGGTGAGGTACGGTATGACGAACCACTCGTTGAAGGGGATGATGTCGTCGATGAAGCAGTGTACCAGATGGAACTGCTTGCCCTCATTAAGCATCTCAAGAAGGATGAATCCCAGTATGTATGCCGGCCAGAAAAGCAGATACCAGAGATTCGCCTTGAATTCGTCTATTTTGTTAACCCTTTTATCCAATTACAGAAGTTCTCCTTCCACATATGCAGCATATCCCGAATCCGATGATGTCCATGGCCACGATGGTGGCGCCCACAGGTGTGCCCGTGGGTATGGAGACCAGTATTCCCAGAAGGGAGCACACCACGGAGAACACCGCGGCGAAAATGGTCACGCTCTTGAAATTCCTGAACACCCTCATGGCCGAGAGCGCCGGGAATATCACCAGGGCCGTGATCAGCAGCGACCCCACCAGCTTCATGGATATGACTATTATCACACCGATGACCACTGCGATCATCAGATTGTATACGTCTGTCTTCATGCCCGTGGCCTTGGCGAAGTTCTCGTCGAAGGTCACTGCGAATATCCGGTTGTAGAATGCTACGAACAGTATCACCACCATGACCGAGAGGATCACGCTGATCCAGAGATCCCTGCTGGTCAGGGTCAGGATCGAAGTGGATCCGAAAAGCGTGGTGCAAACGTCTCCCGCTATGTTGGAAGATGTTTTGAAGATGTTCATGATCAGGTATCCGAAGGCCAGCGCACCCACGGAGATCATGGCTATGGCCGCGTCTCCCTTGATCCTGGCGTTCTGCCCGGTGCGAAGGAGTATCACTGCGCAAAGCACTGTGACCGGCAGCACCACCAGCATGTCGTTGGTCACGTTCAGAACTGACGCTATGGCCATTCCGCCGAAGGCCACGTGGGACAGTCCGTCTCCCAGGAAGGAGAATCTCTTGAGCACCAGTGTCACCCCCAGAAGGGAGGAACACAAAGCTATCAGCACGCCCACCATCAGAGCATACCTTACGAAGGGGTACTGCATATATTCTTGTAAAGCCTCAAAAAATCCCATTTCGTCAGTTCTTTTCCCCCACCTTCCTGAGGGTCTCAAGATCGGCCTTCATGGCCGAGATGTATGTTTTGCCGCCGTCGATGTCTTTTCCGGACACCTGCTGCATGGAGTCAAGTTCCAATATCTCCTGGTCACCGGTCTCGGTGACGTTTATTATGGCCCGGGCCACCTTTCCGTCGCAGCCCTCTACTGTAAGGACATCTTTCAGTCCCAGTTCGTATACTTTTTT
>JAEEOX010000186.1 GCA_016284485.1 Bacillota bacterium
CGGAAGCTTCGATATGGGAAGCTCCCCGGCCTTCAGCTTCTGCTCGGCCTCAGCCTCACGCATGTAATCCGGAAGCAGCTCCGAGTAGTTCAGAATATCTCCCGCCCTGAACTTCTCCAGTCCGGCTCTGGCAATGTCCTCTGCATCCTGATACCTGATCTCCACGGGGGCGAATTCGTAGTTCACCCTGTCACCCAGTGTGTCCCTGATGATCCCCTCGTAGGCATCGATGCCGTCACCGAAGAAGATGACCTTGCGGCCGTCATTTACCTTGTCCAGGATGACGCTCAGCACGTCCTCTATCATGTAGGGGCCTTCCTTAAGGAGACCTTCCACGAAGCCGTAGACCTGATGACGCCTGGCGTTCAGAATGCCGCAGATCACGTCACCGGCTCCCGGCGCACCGTCTTCCCTCTCTCTCCTGTAAGCAAAAGATCCCAGTGACGACACTGCTATGCAGGGCTTGTTCCAGGCCTGCGCCAGCGCTCTTGCGGTGGACACGCCTATGCGGATGCCGGTGAATGAACCCGGTCCGATGCTGGCGGAAACGGAGGAGATGTCCTCTCCTCCGATCCCGAGTTCAGCGGTCATATCCTGTATCATAGGAATGAGATCCTTCAGATGACTCATGGCATGGTGAGAAACTCTCCTGGATACCACTGTTCCATATTCATTTATGAGGGCGGCCGAACCGTTGGGCCCCGTTGTCTCTATGGCTAAAATGTACATCTGAGGATCCTCTGCCCCTCTTCCGGGGCGTAATCAATGAAAATATACTTTGTGTTTTCGGG
This sequence comes from Bacillota bacterium, assembly GCA_016284485.1. Taxonomy (GTDB): domain Bacteria; phylum Bacillota; class Clostridia; order Peptostreptococcales; family Anaerovoracaceae; genus RUG754. The sequence goes on from JAEEOX010000186.1 coordinate 792, forward strand.
AAGAGCTTCCAGCACCAGATCGGCCCACTCGATGACGGTGAGTCCGCCATCGTAGAAGTATTCTTCCGCTCCGATGTTGTAAAGCTCATCGATGGCGTGATCCCTCAGGGACTCACCGGGCTCTCCCCAGAAGTCTCTCCAGCTCACGATCTCCTCGTTCCCCGCCAGTCTGTACACGTCAAAGTGATACAGGGGTATCCTTCCGGTCCGGTACTCCTTCACGATGGTGAAGGTAGGACTGGAGATCCGTCCCGTGACGCCCAGACCCCGGGCGATGGCAGCCGTGAGAGCCGTCTTACCGGCCCCCAGGTCACCGATGAGCGCGATCACATCCCCGGGACAGGCATTCCTGCCCAGGTCGATGCCGAAGGCTCTGGTCTCCTCTTCACTTTTGATTGTAACAGTACGTAATATTTCCATTCTTAATGTTTTGCGCGATCTATCTGTGCAGGAACGGGCTGATCCTCTTGTAGACCAGGAAGGTCACCACGCTGTTGATACCTGCTTTTACGAAATTGAAGGCCACGATCCAGGGCATGAAGGGCATGAGGGCCTCGAGGGTCAGTCCCATGAACCTGGTGGTGATCAGCATGTTGGCCGGGATCATGACGATCACCATGGCCAGAGTGCCTGCCACCAGCGCGATTATCGCGGACTTCTTGGATTTGTTGTGTTTGTAGATCAGCCCCGCAGTAAGGGTAAGGGCTGTGGTGGCGATGATGTGCATGATTATGCCGTATGCGCCGGAGGCTGCGGACACGGTCACGCCCTGAAGAACGGCGGTGACGATGGTGAGCAGGATGCCTGCTGCAGGTCCGAAGGCGAAGGTACCGATCAGGATCGGAATGTCCGCCGGGTCATACTCCAGAAACGGCACTGCCGGGAATATCGGCAGATGGATCAGAGCCACCAAAACGATAGATACTGCTACCAGCATGGCCATCTTCGCCATCCTGCTGGTATTCTTGCTGGTTGTGTTTTCCATTTTTCCTTTGTCCTTTCCTGGGCTCTAAAAAAGCCCTGAAAGTTTCAAGGCTCAAAAAAACAAAAGGTTGGTCTTGTTTCTTCCATCCAGACTTTAACTGTCGGTTCCGGAATCTGACCGGATCGGCCTCCCCGTAACACCACCGGGAGGTTCGCAGACTATACTGCCGGTGGGGACTTTCACCCCGCCCTGAAACGATTGAATTGGTTAATATAATATACCTATATCATAGTCGGCGAGGATTGGCAACAACTTCCCATAAAAAACTTCAGCCTCTTCGGCTTCCGCCTTCATGGAAACGATGGCTGCCCTCCCGTCGGCTTCGATATCCGCGATCTCGCCGAGAGAACGGGCATCCCTCTTGAGGAACCTGACCAGATCGTTCTGGCCTTCGTTGACGAAGATGAGTTCCCCAAGGAAATCGATCATACCGGCTCCCGTGATCTCCAAAGACTTGCCGGTGCCCTTCAGCTTCACGTCACGGCCGAACATGCTGTCCCTCAAGGCCTTGACTTTGTCATATCCCTCCCCTGCGGAATTGAATATGACGGCCCTGTCTGTGGTGAGCTTCCTGAGCTCCAGGCCCTTGGCAGTGACTGAAGAGAATTTTTTGGCGAGTTTGAAACTGAGTTCCATTACACTGCTTCCACGCCCTGGATCTCGGGATATGTCTCGATGAGAAGTCTCTCGATGACTCCCTTGATGGTCATGGTGGCTGCGGGACATCCGTTGCAGTGTCCCTGAAGTGCGATCTTAACGATGTGGTCGTCTGTGTATTCAACGAATTCCACGTCTCCACCGTCTCTCTGAAGATAAGGTCTGATCTGCGCTAAAGCGTCCTTGATGCATTCTTCCATTTTTTTCTCCTTTATACGATTCACTAGTCCACGATGTATGGATCCAGTCTTTTACCCTTGAAATAATGAATTATCGTAACAGTCTTGTTGACTTCATTGTCACCGTCGTAACTGAGAATGCCGGAAGCACCCTCGAAGTCCGAGATCTTCCTGAGAGCGTCCCTGATCTGTGAGCCTGTGGGGATACCGGTCTCCATGGCCTTGCGATACTCCTCCACCAGAGCGGCAGCCTCAGCCTCACTGGAGGCGTTCCTGCCTATGGTCTTCTCGTTGTAGTTCAAAAGATTGGAGTAGGCATCCTCCATGGCCCTGATGCCCAGCATGTAAGCGTCGAAGGCGGCTGCCATGTTGCCGGAAGGCTCCGGCGCATCCTGACCGTACTTTTCATAATACGCTTCCACGAATACGTCGTAGGTCTCCGTTGCGGGCGCAGGCGCCACGGACGGGAATGAGGCCATGATATCGGTGTTCTTTTCCAGGAAAACGCACATCTCGTCATTGTCCCAGTCCCTGTCACCCAGGAACAGAGGATTGTAATCCGCAGAAAGGCACTGTTTCATAAACTCCTGAGCTGTGACCGAAGGCACTGCCAGTACCACTGTGTCCACATCCAGATTCTTTAACTGATCTATGGTCTGGGAGAAGTTGTTGTTGGTGGCGTTGATGGTGAGGTCAGCCACTATCGCTCCGTCCCCTGCAAGCTTCTTTGCCTCTGCGTCGAACCTGTCGATGAGAGCCGTAGCTGAGTCATCACGGCTGCCCTTGACGGTGGCAAAGGCAGTCTTTTCCATGCCGTTCACCGCATATTCCGCCAGAGCCTCGCCCTGTCTTGCCAGGGAGAAAGTCGCAGTGAAATAGTAGGGATTGTTGGCTGTGATCAGAGGATTGGTGGCAGTCGGCGTAATGGCCGGGATGCTCACGGCCTTGATCTGGTCCCCACCCACTATGGTCAGTAGATCTCCGTAGCTTCCGATCACAAGGACCGGCTTCTTCTGCAGAAGCTCCGCGGCAGCAGTCTCAGCGTCATACATGTTGGAACGGTTGTCAGCATAAAGCAGCTCCACGTCCTTGCCCAGCACCGTGGGTCTCAGGTCGTGAGCAAGCTCAACGCCTGCCGCCTCTTCCTGTCCGTACCTGCTGTTGGTGCCTGACATAGGCTCGAAGACGCCAACCGTGACAACGTCAGAAGTGACGATCTGACTGGGCTTCACCAGAGAGTTTTTGAAATTGTAGAACGTGGTGCTCCCCGTTCCGAAAAATACAGCCGCAATTATTCCGAACACCACAAGAGTGGCGATCACTTTCGTGGTCACCTTTTTATTCGGTTTTTTCGCGCTCATGTCTTTAGTTTTAGTACTGTTTTTAGCCATATCACGTGGATTATACCACAGTTCAGTGGAATAATTCAAGTTTGACAGGAATTTATGACTTCAGCGCAAAATATTTTGTTTACACGACCCTGGATGTGATATAATCATATAGCGTTTAAAATGCTTAATGTTTTTTACGGAGGTAAATAATATGAAATGGGTTTGCACAGTATGCGGATATGTTCACGAAGGAGCTGAACCACCGAAGGAATGCCCGATCTGCCACGTTGGCGCAGATAAGTTCAACAAGCTTGAAGAAGGAAGAGAATGGGCAGCCGAGCACGTTGTCGGAGTAGCTCAGGGCGTTGATCCCGAGATCGTTGCCGGCCTCAGATCCAACTTCGAGGGAGAATGCTCCGAAGTAGGTATGTACCTGGCAATGGCAAGAGTTGCACATAGAGAAGGATATCCCGAGATCGGTCTCTACTGGGAAAAGGCTGCTTATGAAGAAGCCGAGCACGCTGCCAAGTTCGCAGAGCTCCTGGGCGAGGTCGTGACCGACTCCACAAAGAAGAATCTCGAAATGAGAGTTGACGCCGAGTACGGCGCAACCAAGGGCAAGACAGACCTGGCCAAGAGAGCCAAGGAGCTTGGCCTCGATGCCATCCACGACACAGTTCACGAAATGGCCAGAGACGAAGCCAGACACGGCAAGGCTCTTGAGGGACTGCTCAAGAGATACTTCGGTTAATCATTTAGCGGATCCGCGTTAGGTCTTGTACCGAACGCCGAAGATCAATATCAAGCAAAATGCCCGGGCGAAAGCCCGGGCATTTGTTTTTTAACCTTACTGCAATAGTGTGTCCTTTAAATTATGAGCAATTGTCTTAGCATGTAAAACAGTTTTATAGTGCACTGAACCATATAGATCTTGCATTTCGAACTCTTTCTCCTGTGAACACTGATAGAGCTCTCTTTTTAAGTACATAAGTTCCTTATAAATCTCATTCGGAACAAATACTATTATTCGACCCGCATTATTGTCCATAAATGATGAAAGGTGTTCTAACCTATCGTTGAAGGTCTCGGTGTCCGCAATAACCGCGTTTTCATCAAAATGATCGGTTTGTTCTACGGTCAAAGCAATGGAAATGGATTCTAAAAGCGTGATTAGTTCAAAGTATAAAGATGCGCTATTATCTCTAATCCACTTGGACTTGTCTCTTTTAGTTCTAAACCCTTCGGACATAAATCCTCCAAGCATTGCTAAAACGCCGCCTATCAATGCACTTATAATACTCATCCAATTTACTTCCATACTGTTCACTACTATGCTTTCATTCTACATTTTGTTCCTCATACATGATGATCTCATCACCATACTAAAGATTTCTTAAACAGTTCCTCCGAAGATTCTCTCGGCAGTTTCATCAGATATTACGCCCTTACCTCCCATAATCACGAGGCGGTAGGAGTCTTTTGCCTTGAAGTAACTCTCGGCATGATCACTGATATTGTCCACAACCAGAACAAGAGGTGCATCGTATGCTGCCGCGATTGGACCGCCTGAAAGGCCGTCAGGGAAGTTGTTGCCGTTTGCAATTACGACTGTGTCCACCTTACCCTGGAAGAACTCATTGGCCACAGCAATGGATGTCAGATATCTGGTTTTGCCGGAAAGCCTCTTGACAGTACCATATTCCATTATGACATCTTCAATGTCGTAGGATACTGCTCCCTTTCCGCCGATGACGTAGAACTGACCCGACATCTTTGAGGCGTTGTCATTCAGATACTTCACCTGATCAGAGTTAAGTGAAGCGCCAACCAGGAAGATCGGCCTCTTTGCAGCTGATGCTGAAAGAGCATCAGCGAATCCATTTCCAGATGCAATCAAAAGGTCTTCTCCTTCTACTCCAGCCTCGTTCAAAACTGCAAGGTTGGTGGCGTAACGGTTGGATCCAGACAGACGCTTTACTCTACCATCTATCATATCTTCCACTTCTAATGGAACCGCTCCCTTGCCT
>JAEEOX010000187.1 GCA_016284485.1 Bacillota bacterium
TAAACCTTGCTGCCAAGCTTATTGGAATGGGCGATGCTGATATTAGCGTAGCAGGCGGTATGGAGAATATGTCAATGGCTCCTTATCTTATGCAGCAGGGCCGTTATGGTTACAGAATGGGTTCGGGTGAGCTTCAGGATGCTATGATCAAGGATGCTCTTACAGATGCTTTCGGCGGTTATCATATGGGTATCACTGCTGAGAATATTGCTGAGCAGTGGCATCTTACAAGGCAACAGCTTGATGAGTTTGCAGCATGGTCACAGAACAAAGCTGAAAAGGCAATTGCTGAAGGCAAATTCAAGGAAGAAATCGTTCCTGTAGAAATCAAGAAAAAGAAAGAAACTATTATTTTTGATACAGACGAAGGTCCAAGAAAAGGCGTTACAGTAGAGGGAATTTCACACTTGAAGCCTGCTTTCAAGAAGGACGGCGTTGTTACAGCAGCTAACGCTTCCGGAATCAACGACTCCGGCGCAGCCGTAGTAGTTATGTCCAAGGAAAAGGCTGAGGAGCTCGGAATCGAGCCTCTCTGCGAGATCGTTTCCTACGCTTCCGGCGGAGTTGATCCCAAGATCATGGGAGTTGGCCCCGTTCCCGCAACCAAGAAGGCTCTTGCAAAGGCCGGCATGACCATCGAGGACATCGACCTTGTTGAGGCAAATGAAGCATTCGCTACACAATCTCTGGCAGTAAGAAAAGAGCTGGGACTTGATCCCGAAAAGACCAACGTCAACGGCGGAGCTCTTGCTCTCGGACACCCCATCGGAGCATCCGGATGCCGTATCCTCATCACTCTGATCTACGCCATGAAGCACAGAGGAGCCCACACAGGACTGGCTACACTCTGCATCGGCGGCGGCATGGGAACATCCATGATCGTAAAGATGTGATCACAGACCAAATAAATTGACCGAAAGGGCTGTCTCATGACAGCCCTTTTGTGTTATAATTTACTAAATTTTTCTTTGTGCAAAAAACCGGAAAAGGAAAGGGTTCAAATGTCGGAAATAAAGACAGGGTTCGTAGATTGCGGAGGAGGCACCCGCGGCATATTCGGCGCGGGAGTTTTCGACCGTCTGATGGATGAAGGCATAAGGCCGGACTACTTCGTGGGAGTCTCGGCGGGAGCAGCCAACGGATCATCCTATCTGGCGGGGCAGAGAGGCCGGAACTTCGTATTTTACAATGAATACAACTTCAGAAAAGAGTACATGAGCTGGGAGAATTTCAGGCGTACCGGATCGTACATCGGTATGGACTATATCTACAGCACCCTCTCCAACGAGGGAGGGGAATATCCTCTGGATTACAAGGCGTTGGCGGCAGACCCCGCAGGGTTCGAGATCGTGGCCACAAATGCGCTGACCGGAAGGGCCGTGTACTTCAGAAAGTCCGACATGAGACAGGATGACTACGACGTGGTCAAGGCATCCTGCTCTGTTCCTGTGCTGAACAAGCCGTATTTCATAGGACTGATCCCCTGCTACGACGGAGGCCTTGCGGATCCGGTGCCCTACAAGAGGGTATTCCGAGCCGGCATGGACAGGGTGGTGGTGGTGATCACCAGACCCAGGGATTTCGTCAGGACCGGAAACAAGGATCAGGTGCTTTCCAGAGCCATCGCCGCTCAGTATCCCAAGGCTGCAGAAGCCTGGGCCAGAAGGGGCGAGTTGTACAACAGGCAGATAGCGGAGGTCAAGGAACTGGAGAAGCAGGGAAAGGCCCTCATCGTGGCCCCCACAGACATAGGTAAACTCAAGACTCTCAGCCTTGATCACGCCGCCCTTGAGGATCTTTATGACCAGGGGTACCGGGAAGCCGGCAAGGTGGTGGAATTTTTTGGGCGGTAAAGGGAATGACCCGTATCCGCTGCATTGCATACAGTTTTTATTAGTGGTAAAATTATACAGTTAAGGACCATCGCGGGCTTGAAGGGTTGCGGCGCGGTGTACGGATAGCAGTAATGGAGATCAGGAAGAATCTTCCAAAAATAGACATGTTCAAGGAGTACGTGGGACAGCTGATCCTGCGTATTGGCGTATTCTTTTTCATCTTCTGGGCGTATCTTTTCAAACCGGAATATTTCGATCTGATCGTCACCAAGTCAGAGATGCTCAGGTGGCAGGCCAACGGATTCACACTGGAAGAGATGAGGGAGATCCTGAACAGCCAGGCCAGCATCTGGTGGGTCTGGGTGGTCTGGGCATTCTTCATGCTGAACATGATCGCTCAGATGCTGCCGGACTTCAGGCGGATCACCATGGGATCCCGCAAGAACTTCGCCAAGCATTTCCAACCGGTGGAGGACTACGATGAGCTTGAGATGTACCGCTGGGTCCAGAAGAACAACCAGGGAGCCATAACGACCCTTCTGGTATGGCTGGGGCTCAACGGCATCATCGGTGCACTCTATGTGTTCGATATCATCGGCATCAAGGAGCTGGTGCTGATCACCGCGGCTTTCTACGTCTGCGATCTGATCTGCGTGGTGATCTGGTGTCCCTTCCAGAGGTTCTTCATCAAGAACCGC
>JAEEOX010000188.1 GCA_016284485.1 Bacillota bacterium
GTATGTGAAGTCACATTCTTTGCCTCCGACGATGGCGGGAAGGTTCTTGAGGTCGTTGGGAACTACCCAGTCCAGAGTGATGTTGGAGAAGGGAGCCTGTGTTCCCCATCTTGAAGGTGTGTTCACGCCGTACACGAAGGACTGGATGGCCTGCTTGACTTCTTTCTGGGACAGATTGTCTATTTTAACGAAAGGTGCAAGATATGTATCAAAAGATGAGAATGCCTGAGCGCCGGCCCATTCATTCTGCATGATGCCCAGGAAGTTGACCATCTGGTTGCAGAGGGTGGAAAGGTGGTTTGCGGGGGAAGAGGTGATCTTGCCCGGAACACCGCCCAGACCTTCCTGGATGAGCTGCTTGAGACTCCAGCCTGCGCAGTAGCCTGTCAGCATGGAAAGGTCATGAAGGTGAAGATCGGCGTTTCTGTGAGCCTGAGCTACTTCGTCATCATAGACTTCGCTGAGCCAGTAGTTGGCTGTGATAGCGCCGGAATTGGAAAGGATGAGACCGCCGACGGAATATGTTACCGTGGAGTTCTCCTTGACACGCCAGTCGTTGACGTTGAGATAGTTGTCTACAAGATCCTTGTAGTTGAGAACAGTTGAGTGGATGTTTCTTACCTTCTCACGCTGTCTTCTGTAGAGGATGTAGGCCTTGGCGACGTCCGCATAGCCGGATTCGGAGAGGACCTTCTCGACGCTGTCCTGGATGTCTTCGACAGCGATCTTGTCGTCCTTGATCTTTTCCTCGAAATCAGAGGTGACGTGGAGGGCAATGAGATCGATCACGCTGGGGTGATACTGCTTGCCGCAGGCTATGAAAGCCTTGGTGATGGCTTCTGAGATCTTCTGGATGTTGAAATCCACGATCTTGCCATCTCTTTTGATTACCTGATACATTTTCTTACCTTCCTTAGATAGTATTCTTGTTTGCACACAAATTTTCAGTCGATTAACGACCTAAGAAAGAATACACCAGGGAAAGTGGTATGTCAATATATTTTGTAAAGTTTTTTACATGTATACACTATATCTAGTGGTTTTGACGATTTTTAGTCAACTCCGCGGATCTCCGCTGATTCCACGAATCTGCCTGCTTCCCAGGCGAAGTCTTCCAGATCCTGCTTCGACGCCGGATTGAAGCCTCCGAAGGGTACCGTATCCCGGTCGGTGAAGTTCTGGAGAACGTACTTGCGGGCACCCTGGATGAGATGGCCGATCTCGGCGAAATCTTCTTTGGAGTGAAGCTCGTTGACCACGGTGGTCCTGAACTCGTAGCCAATGCCGCTTCCCATGATGAGGGAGATGCTCTCTTTGATGTTCCCCAGGTCCAGGTGATCCAGACCTGCGGTCATGGCATATTTCTCCGGACTGTTCTTGATGTCCATTGCCACGTAGTCCACCAGGCCTCTGTCCAGCACCTCCTTCAGGATGGCAGGGTGGTTGCCGTTGGTATCCAGTTTGACCTGGAAGCCCAGATCCCTGATCCTGGCTATGAAATCGGGGAGGTCCTTGTGTACGCAGGGCTCTCCGCCGGTTATGGCCACACCGTCAAGAAGACCGCGGCGTTTGGAGATATATTCGAAGAACTCTTCCTCGGTATAAAGCACAGGGGCGGTACCGTCCACCAGCTCGAAGTTGTGGCAGAAGGGGCACCTGAAGTCGCAGAGCCCCAGGAAGACCGTGCAGGCCACCTTGCCCGGGAAGTCCAGGAGAGTCATTTTTTGAAGTCCGTATATTTTCATGTGAGTTCCTTTCGTTATCAGATGGCGGCCAGGATGTGCATGTTCCTGAGTTCGCCTCCCGCGATCCTGTCGTTGACGGAGTACGCGTGCTTCTCCAGATCCTGGCAGATGGCGTCGGTGAGATGCCTGTCCATCAGTTCGTCTATGACGTCAGAGACGATGGTCTCGATGACCGCCTCCTTGTCGGAAACGGAATCGCCGCCGTTTCCGGTGGTGATGAGATATTCCAGAAGATCCGCCTCCTCGGCGAACTTCGGAAGGTTCCTCATGGCCCTGAATCTCCACTTATAGTAGGGCATATACCTGCCGTTCAGCAAAAAGATTACGTGCGAGGCGCTCTCGCAGAAGTCGAAGAGGGCAAGCTGCGCCGCTCCGGTCTCGCCGTGATCCACGCAGCGCCGATAGTTGTACTGACCGGACTGAGCCATGAGAAGGAGGTTGGATGCGAGTCTTTTGAGGAAAACATCCTCCGGGAAAAAGCTTAGTTTCTCCCTTATGTCTGTCATGACCCCGTAGTTATCGAAGAACATCCTGCCGTTG
>JAEEOX010000189.1 GCA_016284485.1 Bacillota bacterium
CCGACCTTGAGGTGGTCGAAGCGCTTCTTGTAGTGGCGGATGGTGAGACGGTCCGTCATGGTCTGAGTGGGGTGCTGGTGGCCGCCGTCTCCGGCGTTGATCACCGGGCAGTCGGTGTTGTTGGAGATGTGATATGCCGTTCCCTCCTTGGGGTGGCGGACCACTATGATGTCCACGAACTGTGATACTGTCCTGGCTGTGTCAGCTACTGTCTCACCCTTGGCTGTCGAGGAAGTTGAAGGATCCGAGAACCCTATGACTGATCCTCCCAGTCTGTTCATTGCAGTCTGGAAAGAGAACTGAGTTCTGGTGGAGGGCTCGTAAAACAGCGTAGCCATCACTTTGTGGCGCGCTGCCTCGTTGAAACGGTCAGGATCCTCCACTATCCTGTCCGCCAGCTGCATGAGCTCTTCGATCTCATCCACAGAGAAATCCGTGGGAGCAATAAGGTTCCGGTCTTTGAGCATTGTTTTCCTCCTTATAGATCATTAAATAAATTATTATCCATTTCTTTCTCCTCAAGGGGAGTTCCGATGTATTTGTCGTGTATGGACATGTTCCTCACGGCTCTTATGGCCAGGAAGAACATAAAGGCGATGAATGCGATGAACACCAGACTGAGTCCTGAGTATGTGGCAGTGAAATCGTAGATGCCGTGGAACAGAGCAGGAATGATTATGGCCAGTCTCCTGCAGCGCCTGGACTTCTGGGTCTCTCCCATGAAATCATATCTCTTGGCAAGTCCGTACCAGACTCCCATGAACACAGCGAAGCTGGCATGTCCCGGAATGGCGGTGAACGCCCTTACTATGGCTGTCTCGAAGCCGTACATTATGACATACTGGATGTTTTCCCAGAGGGCGAAGCCGAGGCTCACGAAAACTGAGTAGATCAGACCGTCGAAGGTGCAGTTGAAGTTGGGATTCCTCCAGGTCCTCCACTTGAGCAGAAGGTACTTGGACACCTCTTCGGATACTCCCACGACAATGAAATACAGAATGATGTTGTAAGCAAGAGTACCCTGTCCAAGAGGCTGTATCAGGTACTGTCCCACAGTCTCCAGACCTACGGCCACCGCCGTGCTGACAATGCCCCAGACTGCGAGCAACACCAGATACCCGAGGGGCTCTTTTTCTATTCTGTCTGCCTTGTAGACCCGGACCATGAGATAGAGGGCCGGAACCACAGCGATAATGATCAAAAGCGGATCAAGTTGTAAATAGTACATATCTGACCTTTCACAAAATATTAAGACAATAAACTATAAAAATTATACATTACAGATTTGTGGTACGCAAACTGTTTTGAATAAATCTCCCGTCGGTGATATAATATTTTTTGCTCAAAATAAAATGATCAGACTTAAGATCAGGAGACTTGTATGCACACTGTATTCATTATTAATCCTGCCGCCGGGGCGGGAAACGATTTCAGGGATCTCAGAAACGGCATCGATCTTCTCAGGGGGCAGAAGGCCGGCGATATCTCGGTGTACGAGACTCGCGGCGTGGGAGATGCTGAGATGTTCGTAAAGAAGACTCTGGAGGAGCACCCCGGGGACATTCTTTTCGTTGCCTGCGGAGGCGACGGAACTCTCAACGAGGTACTGAACGGAGCCAGAGGTTTCGCAAACGCCGTGATCTCCGTGTACCCGTCAGGCACCGGCAATGACTTCGTCAGGAACTTCCCGGAAGCCGGGGATTTCAAAGATCCTGCGGCCATCGTAGGCGGGTCCGAGGTGGTATGCGACGCCATCGAGGTCTCGGGAGTCATGGACGGCAAGTACCAGACCAGACTCTGCGCCAACATGATAAACATCGGCTTCGACGCCAACGTGGTGGAAAAAAGTTTTGATCTGAAGAAGAAGCCCTTCTTCTCGGGCTCCATGGCATATCTGGGCGGAGTGTTCGCCACTTTGGTCAGGAAAAAGGGAGCCGACCTGAGGATCATAGCCGACGGCGAGACTCTGGCGGACGGCGAGATACTGCTGACCTCTCTGGCCAACGGCTCCTACTGCGGAGGAGGAGTGAAGTCCAACCCCTACGCTTCCCTTCAGGACGGTACCATCGACATGTCAGTGGTCCGGAACATCTCCAGGACTGAATTCCTCAAGCTTTTCCCGAAATACAAAAAGGGAGTCCATCTGGAACTCCCCGGCGTTGAAAGAATAATTACGAATCTTAAGGCGAAGGAAGTTACGGTCTCTCCCTTCAACGGCACCATGACCGTTGCCATCGACGGTGAGCTGGGCCACGATGCCGAGCTTCACATCAAGGTGGTTCCCGGCGCCTTCAGGTTCATGGTCCCGGTCAAGGCCTGAGCTGCCAGTCCACCGGCTTCTGTCCCGTGAGCTCCAGGTACCTGTTGGCCTTGGAGAAGTATCTTCCCCCGAAGAAACCTCTGGAAGCCGACATGGGGCTGGGGTGCGCGCCCGTCAGGATCAGATGGTCCGGATTCGAAATCAGAGAAGTTTTAGCTCCTGCGTTCTGTCCCCAGAGGATGAAGACCAGGGGTTTTTCTCTTTGGTCGAGCAGCCGGATGATCCTGTCGGTGAAGGTCTCCCAGCCCTTGCCCTTGTGGGACATGGGCTGTCCTTCTCTGACGGTCAGCGTGGCGTTCAGAAGGAGCACCCCCTGCTTCGCCCAGTCCGCAAGAAATCCGTGATTCGGCTGGGTGATCCCCAGGTCGTCGTGCTGCTCCTTGTAGATGTTTCTGAGTGACGGCGGTATGGTCACCCCCTTATTCACCGAGAAGCAGAGCCCGTGAGCCTGCCCCGGATTGAAGTACGGGTCCTGACCCATTATGACCACTTTCGTATCATCGTAGGGTGAATACTTCAGCGCATTGAAAATATCATCTCTGGGCGGGAACACGGTATACGCCGCGTATTCACCGTCCAGAAAAGACTGAAGATCCCTGAAGTATGCTTTTGAAGTTTCTTCGCGGAGGATGTCCTCCCAGTCATTTCCTGTCTGTATCATATCAGTATCCAATATCACATTTCCCGCTGATGCATTTCCGTACCAGTCTAATTACTCGCGACTGAAATAATGCTGATAAAGCTCTTCCGTTGCCAGGGCGAACTTCGTCACTGCGAAATCTTTTCCTTCGGGGTATACGTACCAGGTGTCCGTCAGGGTGTTGAGATCCACACAGTCACCGTACTTGCCAAGGTATTCATATTCTATGTGGCAGGAGTAAAGGTCCTGCACCGCGCGGTCCATGGTGAGGTGCCCGTACTTTCCGTCCACCTCCACGTGGAAGCCGTTTTCATCGTGTCGCATGGTGCCCCGGCCGATGTCTATGTAGCCTTTTGAGTCCGGCAGGGACTTGACGTGCACCGGTCCTTCGAAATGATAGGTGCCGTTCTCCACTTCGTGTCGGACGTTCCTGCGCTCCCACTCGTACCAGTCGGGAATGTGGATGTAACCACCCTCCCCCGTGAAATCGGTCTCGGGTCCGCCAGACAGTCTTCCCAGAGCATCCATCTGCCACTCTGCACCGCAGGCCTCACAGCGCAGCACGGTGCCCGATGAAGTCATTCGATACTCCCTGCCGCAGACGGGGCACTGGTAGAGCACCTTATGCAGGCCCTCCGCCCTCTTAGGATCAGTTATTTCGATGCCCTTTTCCAGCTGCCACCTGAAATCGTCGTACTGAAACGCCTCATTGATCCTGCGGTTGATTTCCTCCACAGGGAGGCCCCCTGCCTCCTCCGCGCTGAGCAGAAGTGTGAGCTCAGCCTCTGTGGGTATCTTCTGGTCTCCCAGCCTCCAGAAAGGCGAATTCACATGATGCCCGTGGCAGATCAGCGTCACCACGGGAACTTTCAGCATTTTGCAGAACTTGCCCAGCGATTCCGGAAGTACCGCAGTGGTCCCGCACAGGGAATATCTGGCCTCCGGGTAGATCACGGGCACGTCGCCGTTTTCGATGACCTGCTTGAGCTGGCGCACCAGCACTATGTCCTTGGTGAACTTGCGCTTCATGATGCAGCCTGTGAGACGCATGATCCCCTCCCTGCTCATGAAGCCGTCCTTCCCTATGGGCATGGTGAATCCGTCTATGGCCACCACGAAGTTGGCTCTGGCCGGATAGATGGCAGCCGACGCCACAAAAAAGTCAAAAAACGCATTGTGATTGCAGAGAAGCACATAGGGCGGTCTGAGCCCTTCCGTCCCCTTGCGTGTGATCACAGTGTGATGCTTCTTAAGCTGAATTGCGCTGGCCGCGCGGATAATGTCTCTGAATACCGGCCACTGACGGACCGGCGGTTTTTTTAAGTTCTCACCCATCGTAACACTCGCTTTAACAGTATCTTAGCACTTTAAGGATAACATAGAGCCCGGTCCTTTAACAACTATTTCATAGTTTTATTGCCGCAGGGCGGGTATTTTGTTGTATAATCTCCCTGAGGAGCAAAACATGAAAAAGCACGCCATAATTCCCATCTTCATATCTCACCGGGGCTGCCCCAACGACTGTGTCTTCTGCAATCAGAAGAAGATCACCGCCCGTGAAGGCGACGTGACCCCCGATGACGTAAGGTCCACCATCGACCAGTGGCTCACCACCCTCGATGAGGTGGAGACTGTTGAAGTGTCCTTCTACGGCGGCTCCTTCACCGGCATCCCCATGGACCAGCAGACCGCCTTCCTTGAGATCGCCAAGGACTACAAGGACAGGGGTCTCATAGACATGATCCACCTGTCCACCAGGCCCGACTACATCGACCGTGAGATCCTGGACAACCTTAAGGCTCATTCAGTGGACGTCATCGAGCTGGGAGTTCAGAGCTTCTCCGACGAGGTGCTCATGCTTTCGGGGCGTGGCCACGACGCGTCCTGTGTTTACCGTGCCTGCGACCTGATCAAGTCCTACGGTTTCACCCTTGGGATCCAGCTCATGATCGGCCTTCCCGGAGACAGCCGGGAGACCTGCAGGATGTCCGCTCTGGAGACAGTGAAGATCCATCCGGCCATAGCCAGGATCTACCCTACGGTGACCATCCGCGACACCGAGCTATACCGCATGATGGAGCGGGGCGAGTATCAGCCCCTTCCCCTTGAGGAGGCTGTCCAAAGAGCCAAGGAGATGTACCTCATCCTTGAGGGAAATGGCATCAACGTGATCCGGGTAGGCCTCAAAGCCTCCGAGATCATGGAGGACCAGATCGGTTTCCATCCCGCTTTCCGTCAGCTGATGGAATCGGAGATCGCAAGAGACTCCATGGAAGCCCAGCTGGCCGCCATGTCATATGCAGGCGAGCCCCTCAGCCTCCTGGTCAGGGCCAATTCCAGGTCCTTCGGCAACATCTACGGTCACAAGGGCATGAACCGTGATCACTTCCAAAAAAAATATCCGCGCCTTCGGTTAAAAGGCGCGCTTGACGAAAGTCTCAAAGACGGCGAGTACATCCTCACTCCTGAGGCTGATCTCCTCTGATCCTGTCAACTATTGGCTTTATCTGGCTGCGGTCCATCAGATCGCAGCCGTTTTTTATTCTCTCTTTCAGGAGTCTCTGGGACTCGGTCATCTGGCTTCCCATGCTGTCGATCATCTTGAGGGTCAGACTGATGACTGTCTTGTCCCCGCCCTTCACCTTTTCCGGCTCATAGCGTCCGTCCAGGAAGTAGCACTCAGCCTGCCTGAGCCACTTCTTGTCGAAGTTCACATACCTCAGGTCCTCCCGGGCCTGCTGGTCCCTCAGGCTTATTCCCACCGCAAAAAACACGATGTTCTTTGTGGGCTTGTACAGCCCCAGCTGGAAGTCGGCGTTGGAATCGTGGGCAGCATAAAACCAGTTCTTGAACTGCTTCTTGGTAAGCTTCAGGAACTTGTCTATGCCTTCGATGCCTCCCGCGTGGACCCCGCCTCCGAAGATGATGTTCCGGTTCTCCAGAATGTCAGACTTCTTTACCTGATCCAGTTCCAGTACCGGGCACTGAAGTTCCTCCGCGATCCACCGGGCATACTGCTCCGCGGCACCGTATTTGCTTTTGTATATGACTATGGTGTCCTGCATCCGGTCTTCCTTCCCAAAGCTACTTGCTGAGCACGTCGATGAGTCTGTACATCTCTTCGTTGAAGTCTCTCTTCATGTTTATGGCTTTCTCCAGATCCACCGAGATGATGTGGTTGTCCACTATGCCGATGGCCCTGGACGGCGAGTCGTCATGAAGGAGATCCACGGCTTTTGCTCCGCAAAGCGTACCCAGATTCCTGTCGTTGAGGGTCGGGCTTCCGCCTCTCTGAAGGTAGGACAGAACCACCAGCTTGGTGTCCTTGCCGGTGTGCTCCTGGACATATTTCACCAGTTCCTCGCTTCCTATGTCCGCGCCTTCCGCCTTGATGATGATGGAGTGGAGCTTGCCCTTCCTCATACCGTCCATGATCTTGATGCAGAGAGCGTTCAGATCTATGGGCTTCTCCGGGACCAGTACGTATTCGGCGCCGCCTGCCAGTCCTGAGAAGAGAGCTATGTCTCCGCACTCTCTGCCCATGACCTCCACGATGGTGGTCCTGTTATGGGAGGAAGATGTGTCTCTCAGTTTGGAAATGGCGTCCAGCACCGTGGTCACCGCGGTGTCGAATCCAATTGTGAAATCCGTGTATCCCAGGTCATTGTCGATGGTTCCAGGGACTCCCATTACAGTTATGCCTCTCTTCGCCAGGTCCAGGCCTCCTCTGAAGGTGCCGTCACCGCCGATTATGACAAGGCCTTCCACGCCGTAGGTCTTCAGGACCCCGGCCGCGTGATCCACCCATTTTTCTTCCATGAAGCGGGCGCTTCTTGCGGACTTCAGTACCGTTCCGCCCCTGTGCATGATGTCACCCACAGAGTACCTGTCCATGAGGCGGAAATCTCCGTCCAGCAATCCTTCATATCCTCTCTCGATCCCGTAGACGTCCATGCCGCGGTCCAGCCCGCACCTGACCACCGCCCTGATGGCAGCGTTCATGCCCGGGGAGTCTCCTCCGCTTGTAAGTACTGCGATCCTGTTCATCCTTTTACCTCGTTTCTTCTGTCTTTACATTCTCTGAGCCCAAAAGACCTATGAGCTGGTTCTCCAGCGACTTGGACATGGTTATGCCCATGGTCTTCTGCACTGCCTTTCCTCCCGGAAGGTAGATATATATCTTCCAGATCTCTTCGCCCCTGTGTCTGTTGAGGGCCAGCTGTATGTGCTCCGTGGCGATCCTGGGATCCATTCCTCCTGAGATCCTCAGCTTCATGGTCCCTGCCATGCTGATCCTGGCGCTGGGCGCAGGCTCTTCTGGTCTTGATGCAGGCGGGGACGGGATGTTCCGTGCCGCGCTGCGAGGCTCCTCCGTCTGATCCGGCGCGCTGTCCGGCTTAAGGGGGATTATCTCCTCGGCCAGCACTTTGGCGGATTCTCCCTCCTTGAAGTCCAGCCTGCCCCTGATGTTTATGATCTTGTCAGGGTCGGTATAAGCCGCCACGTTTGAATACGTCTTGGGGAAGACCACCACCTCGTAGGAGCCGTACAGGTCTTCCATGGTAAGGAAGGCCATCATGGCTCCCGACTTGGTTATCTGTGTCTTTCTGGAGGAAACTATCCCGCATACGGACACCCTCATGCCGTCCCTGAGTTTCACGCTGATGTTGCCCTGCTGATATTCCTCCTCGGCGTGCATCATGTCGTCGGAGGTCACCGAGCTCAGCCTCTTCATTACCTTCTCGTAGTCCGCCAGGGGATGATCGGAGAGGTAGACTCCCAGCATCTCCTTTTCCATGAACATGCTGACTTCCTTGGAGAAAGGCTTGATGTCGGGAAGTTCGGTCTTCACCGCATCCATGGCCCCTCCCGCCATGTCGAACAGGGATATCTGTCCCTTGATGTTCTTCTTAGCCTCGTTCTGGGCGGTCTCCATCAGGCTCTCGTAGATCCCCAGCATGGCGGCCTTGTTGTCGGAAAAGCACTCCAGCGCCCCTGCCTTGATCAGGGATTCCACCGCCTTCTTGTTGACCTCGGTTATGTCCAGATTCCTGATGAAGGTGAAAATATCCTTCGGCAGGCCCTTTTCCTCTCTGGTCCTGATGATGGCTTCGATGGCTCCGTCTCCCACATTCTTGACGCCGCGGAGGCCGAATCTTATGGATCCGTCGGTCACAGTGAACTTGGCGTGGGACTTGTTGACATCGGGCGGAAGCACCTTGATGCCCATGTCGTGGCAGTTACGGATGTATCTGGCGGTCTGGTTGAAATCTCC
>JAEEOX010000019.1 GCA_016284485.1 Bacillota bacterium
TGTATCCCCATGTAGCACACGAAATACGTGACTCCCATGATCACCTTGTACATGCTGCTTCTGACCTCAGCGTCGATGGTGTAAGGCTGAAGCAGATAGTAAATGGTCAGGTAGTGTACCGAGAAAAACACGCTCATCCCCACGACGCTCACGAAGAGTATGCCGTAGTTCAGCGGATTGTCGGTTCCTCCGGACATGAAGAGGATCAGCGCCAGCCCCGCCCCGATTATGACAGCCGGCGGCAGGTTGACCTTGATGATCTCCCAAAGCCTGATCCTGAAGAGCTTCAGTATGGCTGCCGGAGTTTTGAAGAATGGGTACGTCAGGAAGCTGTGATCGCAGTTGATGAACAGCGCCTCCGTGAAGCCCGTGCCCCTGTTCAGGAGATACATGACGAAGAGCATGTAGGGAAGAGAAGTCATCAGCATTTCATTGACTCCGCCTTTGATCTCCGGGAAGAATGCGAAGGCGATGAGCACCAGTGCTATCACTGCCAGAGCCACCAGGGAGATCCTGTTGGATGCGGTCCAAAGGATCTTGCGGTGACGGCGGATGAACAGTTCATTCAGATACTCCAGGCCGGATTTGCTGCTGGTGATGGATGTGTCCGCAGAGATAACCTTGCGGGTGGCCTGAGTACGGATCCGTTCTGATCCCGTTCTGACGTTCATGGTCTCCAGCAGGATCTCACGGTAGAGTTCCCTGTAGTATCCGAAGTTCAGTATCTTCCTGAGGGACAGCAGCCCCAAAAGGATCCCTGCCGCCATTATGGCCACGCAGACCATTTTCGGAATTATGATCCCCAGCCAGCAGAAGCCGTAGGCCAGCAGCATCACCGTGAAAGAGACGAAGACCTCTATCATGCCGCGCGCTTTGCTGTCGTTCCTCTTGCCATGCCTCTCATAGTACGACAGAGGGAATGTGGCCGCGAAGATCTTGACCCCTGCCGCAAAAAACGGCATCAGGATCAGCACCCACAGGTCCACACCCAGTTGCCTTCCCATGAAGATCCCGAAGATCAGGAAACCTATGATGAGCTTGGATATTTTGTACCAGAAATCCACCAGAGCCGCTTCTCTGGCGTTCATGTTCATCAGCACCACGCTGTAGTAGTTGTTGCGGCCTGTATCGAACATGTAGGGATTGGCAATTGCCCCCGCCATGGTCAGGATCACGAATATGAACAGGAAGCTGTCCCCGGGGTCAGGCATTCCAAGTATCCCGCGGCTGTTCTCGCTGAGAAACCCTGCAGGAAGGAATACCATCAGCGCGAAATACAGCGCCTTGCCTCCCAGTGCGGAAAATATCTCCACGATGACAGAAATCACCGAAGCGAATATCTTCAGTCCCCTCACCCCGTAGAGCTCCGCAGGAAGCAGCTGCTTCACCAAGGGTATCTGTTTAAGTCCGTAGAGGATGGTGTTGACCCTGTATGTGTTTTTCATCCCGAAGGATATCCTGAGGGTCTTAAGCATCGGTCTTCTCCTCTGTCATGTGCCGCTCTCCGGCCCCTGTCGGGGCAGCGGCCGTGCTGACGTATTCAGCGTTCATGTCGTAGGATGGCCTGATGTCGGGATCGTCATCCTTCAGAGCCTGGATGATCTTCTTTCTGAATTCGTCATTGTCCAGGTTGGCCTTGTCCACGGTCTCCAGGACGCCGCCTGCCAGGAGCACGATCTCGTCGCAGAGATCCAGCGCCAGGTCCAGGATGTGGGTGGAAAAGATGATGATCCTGTCACCCTTGAGGCTCTTGAGCAGTTCCTTCATCTCCTCTGCCACCACCACGTCCAGGGATGTCAGGGGCTCATCCAGAAGGAGGAGGTTGGGCTCCGCGATTATGTTGATCAGCATCTGCATCTTGTTCTTCATGCCGTGGGAATAGTCCTTCAGAAGCTTGTCCCTGTCGGCGTAGGCCACCTTCATGTAATCGAAGTACTCGTCCTGGGTCTTCGGGTCCTTTATCTTGCCGCTGTGGATGTCCATGAAGAACTTCAGGAATTCCCTGCCCGTCAGGAACTCCGGAACAGTAGGCGTGGACAGCACGTATCCGATGTCGTCCGGTTCCAGCGGGCGTTCAGTTCCGTCCACTTCTATGCTGAGCTCGCCGCCGTCCCTCTTTATGTCCCTGTTTATGCAGTTGAAAAGCGTGGTCTTGCCTGCGCCGTTCCGGCCCAGCAACCCGTAGATCTTGCCGTTCTCGAAGGTGAAATCTATGTCCTTCAGGACCAGATTGTTCTCGTAGCTTTTTGAGAGATGTCTGATTATGAATTTCATTTTTTGCTCCGTAAATATCTATGCATAAATACTTGTTGCTATTTTAGCACAATATATATTAAAGCAAAACATATTTTGTTAAATCAATTTGGGTCTTGCAAAAAACCGCAAAATACAGTAGTCTGTTACGAGAGGAGTGTATCCTGAAACCATTTCATTAAAAAATACAGAAGAGGAAAGAATTATGAAGAAGAAAAGCATTATCGTTCTGTTTGTCGTTCTCCTTGTAGCTTGTCTCGCCATGACAGCCTGCGGCGGCAACGGCGGCAGCGACACACCGAAGGAAGAGCCCACTCTTGAGAGCTGGATGGCTGAACATCCCGAAGAGATGGACGAAGTTGAGGTTGAAGAGGGAATGGAAGTTTCCTTCGACAAGAACAACCTGATCTACACATACGACCTCAGCGTTCTCGACGTAGATGAAGAGACAGCTAAGTCCGAGACCATGATCGAAGCTCTCACAGAGGGTCTTGAGAATGAGTCCGACACATTCCTTGGGATCATCGATTCTCTTGAATCCGAGACTGAGATCACCGGAATCACAGTCACCGTCATCTACACCTTCAAGGGCGACGTCCTGGTAGAGAAGACTTACACAAAATAAGTAAGAAACACACTTAGAAAGTAAAAAAACAGATCCCTTTGCGGGATCTGTTTTTTATTGTTTCCTAGGGCTGATCACGCGCCGTATACATTGACGGTTATACCGGGCTGGTCCATTACGAATCCGATCTGCTCTGCAGGGATCAGAGTGGGCCCGCCGAATGTGATGCTCTTGTAAGCCCCTGCCTCTTTCACCCAAATGCTTGCCGGTGTGTTGTCCTTCTCCTTGTCGGTGCAGAGCAGTACAGGTGCATCGAACCAGGATGCCACCGCTCCGCCGGAAAGGCCGTCCGGGAAGGACAATCCGTAGACCAGTACTGCGGTGGAGCGTGTTCCCTTGAAGAACTCCTGCGCCACTGCAAGTGATGTCTCGAAACGGTTGGCTCCCTTGACGCGCTTCATGGATGTGGCCGGGATGTATCCGCCAAGTTCAGCCTCTATATCAGCGCTTACTGCGCCGTTTCCGCCGATTATCCAGGCGTCTGTGGGTTTGACATCATTGAGGTACTGGATCTGGCTTTCGCTCAGTTCATTGCCCACCAGCAGGATGGGTCTTCCCACCGAGCTTGTGGACAGCGCATCCGCGAATCCGGTGCCTGAACACACCAGAACGTCTTTTGTAAAGGTGGATCCGATGTTGTTTGCTTCCCTCAGGATCAGAACATTTGTGTCATACCTGGTCTTGCCGCCGAGACGGTTCACATCGTAGCCCGCCTCCTTCAGCAAAGTTTCGAATTCCTCTGATATGGCGCCCTTGCCGCCCAGAAGGTATATCTTGCCTCCGGTCTCCACATTGCCCTGAATGTATTCGAAGACTTCCTCTTCATATACGGGGTGCACCAGAAGAATGGGTGCCTCCGAAACTGCGGCCAGATAGCTTCCGCTGAGAGCATCAGCGAAGTTCCTGCCGTCTGCGATTATTACCGTGGGTAGCTTGTCGACTCCCTTCTGTTCCTTCATGTAATTTGCAGCACCGTAGGCGGTCTCGTAACGGCTCTTGCCGTAGATCCTGAGATGCGGTACGAAATCGGGATCCCTGTCGAACACTGCCTTGTATGTGGCTTCGCCGGTAAAATCTATATCCAGCCTGTCCATAGTTGAGACGAAATCATACTGAGCTGTCTCATCATTGTACTTGAACCAGCCTCCGAAGATGAATCCCTCGTTGGCTTTCGCATAAAGTGTATAACCCTTGCTGGTTATCGGGCCTTCGGTCTTCTCGTTGAAAGGTATGAGCACTGAAGCCATGTAGTCCTCTTCGGCAACTCCCTCTCCGACAGGTTTGATCGCAACCTTGCCGTCTGATGCACTGGCCTTGAGGACTGCACTGTAGCGAGCGTAGAGCGTGGTGTCAGCGGTTATGCCTGCAGGGGATGAGTTGAAGTAGTTTCCGGAAGCAGTGACCGAATCCTTGCCCCAGCTGTCGAAATCCCAGCCGTCGCGTACAGGATCTGTTCCGGGTTTTGTGGCAGCGTTGCCCCACTCCACCTTCTCGGTCCATGTATCCGAACCGTTTCTGGGATCGAAGGTGACGGTGAAGTACTCCTTGGCCACGAAGGTCTTGGTCCATGTGTTCGTGCCTTCCCTGGTCAGGGGCTCGCCGTTATAGGTGGCGTTGACCGTGTCCGCCCAGATGTAACCGGCGTTGCCGTCGGCAAATGCATATATGTAGAGCTTGTATGTTTTGCCTCTCACAAAAGTATCGCCTGCCGCCATGAATGATCCGGTCTCCATGTCCTTCCACTGGGCGCTGGTGATATTGTACTGGCTGGCGGTGGCACCGGTCTTCTCGATGGGAGGTACGGAACCTCCGGCAGTTTCTCCGGCAAGGATCTCTGTCATATCGGAAACCAGTTGCATGGTCTCGACAGTATCGTAATGCCTCTTCATCACAGCACAGAGGGTGATGTCAGATGTGCCCATGACGATACCTGCTTCGGGACTGGCTGCACAATCCGTTCCGTTGGCATTGGAGATTCG
>JAEEOX010000190.1 GCA_016284485.1 Bacillota bacterium
CATGCAGGGTGGGCAGGAAACACCTGCCTGGACAGCATCATTTGTGAGACTTCCAAAATACAAGATCGAAAACGGCAAAGCTGTAGAGATCGAGTACACAGTCCAGGAGACAGGCGAATGGCCAGGCTACACAGTAAGCTACGGTGACAACGAAGAGACATTCGCAGTGGACGGCGGAGTCATAACCAATGAGCAGATCACCACAGAGATCGGCGGAACGAAGACATGGAACGATGATGAGTTCTTCGTAGACGGAGTACCCGTAAACGGATACCAGAGACCTGAGAGCATCACCATCGACCTTCTTGCAGACGGAACGGTGATCGACAGTGTGACAGTCACAGAAGATGACGAATGGGAGTATGAGTTCACAGATCTTCCGAAGTACAAGATCGTAGACGGCAAGGCTGTCGAGATCGAGTACACGGTAGCTGAGGAAACAGTTCCCGGATATGCTGCAGTTGTGGAAGGAACCGACGTGGAAAACACTCCTGTCAAGGATGAGAACGTTGCTCCCACGATGATGTTCCTGAGGAAGGTGGATGCACTCACATGGACCGAACCCGTGAATGATGATCCGGTTGAACCGGATGAACCTGAAGAACCGACGGTGAGAGCCGAGAGCGTAGATATTCCGGGACTTGGCGGAGCAGAGTTCCTGCTGACCGACCCGGATGGAATCGAGAAACCGCTTACCACAGACGAGAACGGAACACTCACCATCGAGTTCACCAAGGACGGAACCTACACCCTTAAGGAGACCAAGGCTCCGGACGGATATGTGAACCCCGGAACCCTGTACACCATCACAGTGGACAAGGTATTCCAGAGAGTAGAACTGGTGGATGATGAGAACGCACCGGGAGGCAAGGTCTGGAGATGGTTCTACCAGCTGGAGGCAGCAGCGGATGCTGACTACGATGCCAACACCAACACGCTGACAGTCAAGGATCCTCCTGAACTCATCAACATCGAGGGCGAGAAGATCTGGGATGACGGAAACGACATCGAAGGCAAGAGACCCAAGAACATCACAGTTGAGCTCTTTGCAGACGGCGAGAAGATCGACGAGCAGGTGGTGACCAGCGCCAACAACTGGAAGTTCACCTTCACCGACCTTCCGAAGATGAAGGACGGCAAGGAGATCGTCTACACCATCGGAGAAGTTCCGATCAAGGGGTACACCACCACCATCGAAGGATTCAAGATCACAAACAAGCATGAGGTCAAGACCGGAGATGAGATGAACCTGGGACTTTGGATCAGCATCATGATCATGGCGATTGCAGCCATGTGCATCCTCGGAGTCGCAAGACTTCTCAAAAGAAGATAAAAACAAGTAACTGAAATAGTTCATCACACTCTTGAAGAGCCGCGGAGCGAAAGCCCGCGGCTCTTTACCACAATTATTGATTGACACGGGACCATTATATTAATACATTTGAATCGGGAGGATCTTATCATGGATGACAGAACAAAAAGATATGCAGAGACTCTGGCTCAGATGATACGTAAAGAGACAATATCCACCGGCTGTGACCCGGCGGATCCCAAGTTCCACGAGTTCAGAGATCTTTTGGCAGAATGGTTTCCGAACATATTCGGGGCCTGTGAGATAAAGGGATTTCCGGACGGTTTGGTCCTTCACTGGAAGGGAACAGACACAGCCAAGCTTCCTGTGGTCTTCATGAACCATCACGACGTGGTGGAGGCAACAGGAGACTGGAGTCATGATCCGTTTTCGGGAGATATCGACGGAGAAAAGATATGGGGCAGGGGGACCCTTGATGATAAGGGCGGCCTCTGGGCCATGTTCCAGGCGGCCGATGAACTGGCGGCTGAAGGTTTTGCGCCGTCGAGGGACGTGTGGTTTTCGTCTGCCAGCACCGAGGAAACTACCGGTAAGGGCGCCGATGAGATATCTCAGTGGTTCCTTGAAAACGGTGTGAGGTTCGAGATGTGCTTCGATGAAGGCGGGATGATCCTGTACGATCCAATAGGCGGGGCGGACGGGACCTTCGCGGTGATCGGAGTTGGCGAAAAGGGCTGCGCGGACCTGAAGTTCATCGCCCGGTCCAAAGGCGGCCACGCATCTGATCCTCCGAAGAACACTCCGCTGGTCCGCCTGGGTAAGTTCATGGCGGCGGTGGAGAGAAGTTCAATTTTTGAAACTGACCTTTCGCCTACGGTCTGTGAAATGCTGAGACGTTTCGCGCCCTACATGGGCAAATTCGAGAAGGTCCTCAGGACGCCTGAACGCTTCGCACCCATACTCAAAAAAGTGGTGCCCAACATGTCATCTGCTGCAGCGGCAATGCTGAGGACCACGGTGGCTTTCACCATGGCACAGGGCTCCGGCGGGACCAATGTGATCCCCCAGGAGGCATGGGTGGTGGGAAATATGAGATTCTCGCACCACCAGGGGAGAGAAGCCTCCTTCAGGGCCATCGAGAGGATCGCAAAGCGTTATGACATAGAGATGGAAGTCATGGATCCCGGCTATGAATCGCGGATCTCGGACTACAACGGACCGGCCTTCAAGCTTACTGAACGCGCCGTTGGAGAGGTATTCCCGGGGGTGGTGCCGGTGCCATATATCATGACCGGAGCCTCGGATGCCAGATATTTTGACCGGGTCTGCGATCAGTGCATACGCTTCCTTCCCTTCGAGATAAGCGACGAACAACTGAGTTCCATCCACGGCATCGACGAGTGTCTGGATATCAGGACGCTGGCCAGGGCAGTGGACTACTATAAATTCCTCATGATGGAGGTGTAGCATGGACAGAGACAACAAAGGACTCAACATAAGCACGAAAAGCTTCGTTGTCGCCATAGCGGTGATCTTCGCACTGATGCTGTTGACGTATGTCCTGACCTTCCTTATCCCGGGCGGCGAATACGCCAGGACCCTGGATGAGGCAGGGAACACGGTGATAGATACCCAGGGCGGTTATCATCAGGTGGATGGCGGCATTCCCTTCTGGAAGTGGCTGCTCAGCCCCTTCCTGGTGCTGGGATCCGACGGGTCAGCGGCGCTCATCGCTGTGCTCATATTCCTGCTGGTCATCGGAGGAGCTTTCAACGCGCTGATGGTCTCGGGGCTCATGCACTACATGCTGGATAAGCTGGTATTCCGCTTCGGTCACGTCAGATATCAGCTGATGGCCGTGCTGATCCTTTTCTTCATGGCCATGGGCTCTCTGGTGGGATCTTTTGAAGAGGTGGTGCCGCTGGTGCCCATAGTTGTGACCCTGGCCGTGGGCCTGGGATGGGACGCTGTGACCGGGGTAGGCATGTCACTGCTTGCTGCCGGATGCGGTTTCGCTGCAGGGGTGGCCAACCCCTTCACCATAGGCGTGGCCCAGTCCCTTGCAGGACTTCCCATGTTCAGCGGGATCTGGCTCAGGGCGCTTTCCTTCGTATGCATCTACCTGCTGCTCCTCTGGTTCGTCCGCTCTCACGCAAAAAAACTGCCCGGAGGCACCGAGCAGGCTGACGTGGTGAAAGATCATACCAGAGATCCCAGAATGGACAGAGGTCTTTTGCTCTTCGGCGTGATCCTGGGAGCGGGCATCCTCCTGGTTCTCCTATCGGGATTCATCCCGGCCATCAGGGACTACACTATGATCATAGTGGCCGTGATGTTCCTGGCTGCAGGCATCGCTTCCACACTGAGCTCCGGCATGGGGCTCAGGAACATGGGCAAGGCCTTCCTTCAGGGCATCCTCACCATTTCGCCTTCGATCCTGATGATCCTCATGGCGTCCTCCATCAAGTACACCATGGTTGAATCCCACATACTGGACACCATACTGCACTACGCGGTGGAGACGGCGGCCACCATGCCCAAGGCGGGACTGATACTTTTCATCTATCTGATCTGTCTGGTGATGAATTTCTTCATTCCGTCGGGCTCGGCCAAAGCCTTCCTTCTGATACCGCTGATCGCGCCCATGTCGCAGATCTTCGGCCTCAGCATGCAGCTGTGCATCGTGGCTTTCGCCTTCGGAGACGGTTTCAGCAACGTGTTCTATCCGACCAACGCTGCGCTTCTGATCTCCCTGGGTCTGGCGGATGTGAGCTACGGCAAATGGGCCAGGTACTCATGGAAATTCCAGCTGATGAACCTGATCCTGACCTCGGCGCTGCTGCTGTTCGGACTGGCGGTAGGGTACTGACGTCCTGCGCAAAAGATCCTGCCCGGATCTTTCCGCGGCAGGCGACCAAAAACGTAAAAAAGAGCGACCCTAAAGGCCGCTCTTTATCATTTGCTGTAGATCATCCTGCCGTCCACGAAGGTCATGATGACCGAGGCTTCGGTCAGTGATTCCGGC
Organism: Bacillota bacterium; assembly: GCA_016284485.1. Lineage (GTDB taxonomy): Bacteria > Bacillota > Clostridia > Peptostreptococcales > Anaerovoracaceae > RUG754. The sequence continues at coordinate 4,338 of JAEEOX010000190.1, forward strand.
GGAAGGGAGCTTATGTCACGGTCTATGACCGTGAAGTCCGCAGCGTATCCCGGGACCAGTCTTCCATGGGTGTTTTCCGAGAAGGATGCGTAGGCGCCTTCTGATGTGAAAAGCCTGAACACTTCGTCCATCCTGAGAGCCTTCTCCGGATGCCAGGCGTGCTCCGCGCCGGGCTGGCGGCAGGTAGCCGCATAGTACATGTTCGGCAGTGTATCGAAAGGCTCGATGGGACAGTCAGATCCTCCGCTCATGTGGATCCCCAGATCTTTCATGGCTCTCCAGTGATAGGAGGAGGCGGTCAGCTCAGGACCTACCCGGTCTTCGACGATGTGTTGGTCCGCCTTGAGAAAGACAGGCTGGATGTACGCGATCATCCCCAGGTCAGCCATGCGTCTGAGGTCCTCGGGGTGGGTGATCTGGCAGTGGACGATACCGTGTCTGTGATCTGGCCTGGGATATTCACGGAGGGCATTCTCGCAGGCGTCTATTATCTGTTGTATGCATCTGTCCCCGATGCCGTGGATGGCGATCTGCATCCCCGCTTTGTGAGCGGCGGATACCAGCTGGTTCAGCTCGTCGTCGCTGAAGTTCAGGAATCCGTGGTTTGCGGGGTCATCCCTGTAACCGTCCTTAAGGGCGGCAGATCTGGCTCCCAGGGCCCCGTCTCCCAGAAGTTTCAGGGGACCGATGGTGAAATGGCCTGTGGACATTCCCGTCATGTATCCTGCGCCGAGGAAGGCCTCCAGCCGCTCCATGGAGGGGAGGTTGCACTGCTCGTAGACCCTTACGGGAAGGAGTCCTTCTCTGTCCAGCTCCATGTAGGCGTCCAGCACGGTCTTGCCGTACAGCTCCGAAGAGATGACCAGCAGGTCGTCGGTCTGGACCTGGGTTATGCCTTTGGATGCCAGATCAAGGGCAGCATCTGCTATGAGGCGCTTGATCTGATCTTTTGTGGGGGCGGGGAGGGCATTGTCCAGAATATACTGATCGTTCTCCCTCAGAATACCGTCCCGGTGAGAATCTTCCAGTCCTGCCAGCCTGAGGGCAGGGCTGTTGGCCACGGTGACGTGGTGGCAGGTGCGCCGCACGATGATGGGGACATTCTCCGATACTGAGTCCAGATCTGCCCTGGTGGGAAGTTCAGGATTGTCCCAGTAGTTCTGGTTGAAACCGGTACCGTTCAGCGTCATGCCCGATGCTTCGGCCTCAGGAAGACGGGCCCTGAGCAGGGAGAGAAGATCATTGAGATCAGAGGCTCCCGTAAGGTCCACGAAGCTTTTCTCCAGGGCGTATTCCAGAAGATGCATGTGAGAGTCCACGAAGCCGGGCATCACCAGGCAGCCTTTCAGGTCCACCACCTCATCGCCCGGGGATGCCTTCCCAAGGATCAGATCATCGCTTCCCACGGCGGTGATCACGCCGTCTTCCACTGTCATTGCCTCGGCGGTTCCCGCCATATCATCATTAAGATAGATCTTACCGTTATGATAGATCTCCATGGGTCCTCCTTTTTATCCTTTATAGTATTTGTCTGCGAATTCTATGAATTTTTTCTGGGCGTAGGTGAGATATGCTTTTTTGCGCCAGACCAGGCCCAGTCTCCTCTTGTATGGCGGATACACGATCTTCACTGCCTTGACTTCCCGGCTCCTCAGCTGGTCGGTGGCCTTCTTGGTGGTGATGGATACCCCGTGATTATCGATGACCATCTGGTCTCTCAAGGTGTAGTCACATTCCATGATGACGTTGGGCTTGAAGTTGGCCGCAGCGTAGAGAGTGTCGATGAACTGCTGAAGGTTGGTGTCTTCGCCGAGGTTGATGTAGTTCTCGTTTTCGCAAAACCTCAGGTCCACCTCCTTCAGCCTGGAGAGGGGGTTCTTCCTGTTCACCAGGAGAACCATCTGGTCCACGTAGAGGGTGTCGTAGTGGAGGCGCGGGTCGTTGGTGACATTGATCCCGCCCAGATACAGGTCGATCTTGTTGTCCAGAAGGCCGGACACATACAGGTTTCCTTCGTAGGAATATCTGCTGATGTTGATCTCCGGATACTTCTTCTCGAAGGCACTGATCAGATCCGCCCAGACGTAGGGACTCAGCATTCCCAGTTTGAAGGTGGTCTCCCGTTCGCCATGCATCTCCTTAAGAACGGACCTGCCGTTATCCAGCGCCAGAAGGGCATCTTCGGCATAGTCACGGTACACCTTTCCGTAATCCGAAAGGACTATGCCTCTGCCGTTCCGGATGAAGAGGGGAACGCCCAGTTCATCTTCCATTTTTTTGATGGTGGAGCTCAGCGAAGGCTGAGAGATGTGCAGGTATTCAGCAGTTTTTGAGACGTGCTGGCGGTTGGCCAGCTCCAGAAAGTATCTGAGCTGCAATATTTCCATGTTTTGCTCCAATATATAAATGATAGTTTATACTTATATAAATAATTATATCCTTGTTTCTATAAGAATACAATACTATTATTAATAATAGGATAAAGGAATTTTTATTCGAAAGAAGGTGATTGTATGGAGAACAAGAGGATCCGAATCGGTGTCGATGTAGGAGGCACCAATACGGATATCTGTGCGATCAATGAAGAGACTGCGGAACTCATGGTATACAAGCTTCCGTCCTCGGTGCACGACCAGTCTGAGGCAGTGGTGGAAGGCGTGAAGGTCATCGCCGAAAACTACGGTTTCAAAGGCGGGGACGTCACCAGGTTCATGCACGGTACCACGGTAGCGACCAACGCCATCCTCGAGGGAAGAGGAGCAGACACGGCCCTGGTCACCACTGAAGGTTTCAGAGATCTTCTTGAGATCGGCAGACAGAAGCGTCCGGACCTCTATGACATGCAGGCAGATAAGGTGAAGACCCTTATCCGCCGTGAGAAACGGATCGAGATCAAGGAAAGAATGAAGTACTCGGGCGAGATCATCACACCACTGACTGACGAAGAGATCGACAGGGTGATCGGGGAGCTCAAAAAAGTAAATGCCGAGGCTGTTGCGGTAATGCTCCTTAACGCCTACATCAACAGTGAAAACGAGGAAAAAGTCCGTAAGGCCATCAAGGAAAAGCTGCCGGATACTTTCCTCACGGTATCCAGCGACCTGTCCAGACAGTTCAGAGAGTACGAGAGACTCTGCGGGACCGTGCTGAACTCCTTCGTGGGACCGGAAGTCAAGAAGTACATGAACAACCTCAAGAAGACCCTGGAGGATATAGGCATAATGAACACCTATATCAACCACTCCAACGGCGGACTGATGTCCATTGAGGAATCCATGCAGTACCCGGTGAAAACGGCTCTTTCGGGGCCTGCAGCCGGCGTGGTGGGTGCGAAGTATATCACCGACCTTGCAGGGGAGACCAGCATCATAACGGTGGACGTAGGAGGCACCAGCACTGACGTGAGCCTTGTGGTGGCCGGAAGCGTGGAGGCTTCCGATGAGAAGACCATCTCCGGTTATCCCGTGAGGATCCCGTCCATCGACATCAGCACCATAGGCGCAGGAGGAGGATCCATCGGCTGGATAGATTCCGGCGGAATACTGAAGGTGGGTCCCAAGAGCGCAGGAGCAGATCCCGGGCCGGCGTGCTACATGCTGGGCGGTCAGGAGGCTACCATAACCGATGCCAGAGTGGTACTGGGACATCTGAACAACAAGACCCTTCTGGGAGGCAGACTTCCCATAGACAGCGATCTGTCCTTCAAGGCCGTTCAGAAACTGGCGGACAAGATCGGCATGGATGTCATGGAGACTGCCAAGGGAATAATCTCCGTATCGAACTCCAACATCATCAAGGAGATCAAGAACGTTACGGTGGCCAAGGGTTACAACCCCAGTGATTTCTGCCTGGTTCCCTTCGGCGGATCGGGACCGCTGCATGCGGCTGAGCTCATCGAGGAGATGAACATCAAAAAAGCCCTCGTCCCCAAGGCTCCCGGACTGCTGGCAGCCTACGGACTTCTCACAGAGAACATGCGCCGTGACTTCGTGCAGACCAGGGTGATGAACCTGGATGCGGACTGCATGGCAAGCTTCAGAGCCCAGTTCCGTGACCTTGAGAAGGAAGCGGAGAAGTGGTACGCCCAGGAGAAGATCCCTGAGGACAAGAGAGGCAAGGAATACTTCCTCGACATGAGATATCAGGGACAGAATCACGAGATCAGAGTGCCTGTGGACATCGACGCCATAACCGATGAGAAGGAGCTGAGGGCAGCCTTCATCAAGACATACGAGAGACTGTACTCCTTCAGTTCGGACGATGCGGTGCAGATCGTGAACTTCGGGCTTTCCGCCATCGGAAACATCATTCTTCCTCTTGTGAACGAGGAGGAATATGTGGGAGAGGATCCCTCAAAGGCCGTGATCGGTTCAAGAAGAGTATACGAGGGAGGCGGACGTTTTGCGGACTACACCCTCTATGACAGAGATCTTCTCGGAAACGGCAACATCATCAACGGACCTGCCATCGTAGAGCAGATGGACAGCACCACGGTGATCCTGTCAAATCAGTACGCGGTGGTGGACAAATATCTGAACATGATAATTGAGAGAAGACCGAAAGGAAGTGATGACGATGAGTGAGATCAATTCCATCACCCTTGAAATCATTGCCAACGGCATGACGTCCATCGCAGAGCAGATGGGAGTCATCCTCACAAAAACCGGATACAGCACCAACATCAAGGAAAGAAAAGACCTTTCGGTGGCCATCTTCAGCCCCCAGGGAAAGCTGCTGGCACTGGCCCAGCACATTCCTCTCCACTTCAGTTCTCTTTCGGGAGCGGTGGAGATACTGGCGGAGAAGTATGACGAAAGCGAGATCCACGAGGGAGATGTTTTCATCGCCAACGACCCCTACACCGGCGGCGGCTCCCACCTTCCCGACATAGTCATACTGAAGCCCGTTTTCTACAAGGGCAAGCTGGTGGCATTCATGGTAAACACCGGTCACCACGCCGACAGATCCAGGAGAGGTCCCACAGTCTACGACGAAGGTCTCAGGATCCCGGTGATCAAGCTTTACGACAGAGGCAAGCTGGTCAGGGACGTAATGGATCTGATCATGCTGAACTTCCAGATGAAGTATGAGCGTCACGGTGACCTGAACGCCCAGATACTGACCAATCAGTACGGCAACGATAAGCTCATCGAGCTGATCGACAAGATAGGCCTCGAGACCTATGAGGAATTCTGCGTCAAGTGGCTGGAATACGGCGAGAAAAAATCCAAGATCGCCATATCCGAGCTGAAGGACGGGGAGTACGAGTTCGAGGACTACATGGACAGCGACGGAGCAGGCCATGAGGACCTGAAGATCAAGGTGAAGATCATCATCAAAGGCGACAACATCACCTTTGACTTCACGGGCACCTGCAAACAGGTGCCGGGCCCGTACAACTGCGTGCCATGCGCACTGAAGGCCACCATCTACTATTCGATGCTGGCAGTCCTGGACAATTCCATCCCGGCCAACTCGGGATTCTTCGACAGCATCAACATCATAGCCGAGCCGGGAACACTGGTCTGGGCCACGGAGCCCGCCCCGGTGTCCGACCGTGAGAGCACCACCCAGAGGATCGCGGACGTGATATTCGGAGCATTCTCCAAACTGGATCCCAAGATGGTGGTGGCCGCAGGAAACGGAGCACAGTCCTTCCTGATCTTCGACGGTGACGACAAGAGGTACAACAGACACTACGTCTACGTCGAGACCGTAGGAGGAGGATCGGGCGCCAGGTACAACAAGGACGGCCTGGATACGGTGCACGTCCACATGACGAACACATCCAATCTTCCCTGCGAGGCTCTGGAGATGGAGTACCCGCTCCTGGTGGAGAAATACGCCATGAGCGAGAACAGCTGCGGACCCGGAAAGTACAGGGGAGGAACAGGCATCGTCAGGGCCATCAGGGTCATTGACGAGAGCGAAAACACAACGGCAAGCGCTGCAACAGAGCGCTCGAAATACAAGCCCTGGGGCCTTGAAGGAGGACAGGAAGGAGGCAATTCATCACTGAGGATCTACAGGGACGGCAAACTTATTTCAGACAATCCAAAACCCAGAAACATACCTTTGAGATCAGGGGATGTCGTGGAATTGAGAACGGCAGGAGCAGGGGGATATGGTCCGGTCAGCGAGAGAGATCCTGATATTATAAGACAGGAACTCAGAGACGGCATAATCGATGATAAGTGGATCTCTGACGCAGGTCTGGATCCGAATGATTTCAGGTAAAGGAGTGACTTGTAATGAAAAGAGAATTCAAAAAAGTCGGCTTTCCAGTCGCAATTGTGATCTTCCTGATAGTCGCGGCTATCATGGCAGTAGGTCTGGCAATTCTTAAACTGAACACAATGGTAACCTTCTTACTGGCCTTCATCGCAATGGGAGTTATCGCAGCCATTCTGGGAATGACTTTGGATGACATCCAGGAGCACGTACTCACAGGATTCAAAAAATGCGCTCTGGTCGCGATGATCATGATCTCCGTAGGTATGATCGTAGGAAGCTGGATGATCTCCGGCGTAATCCCCTCCATCATCTACTACGGACTTAAGATCTTCACCCCCGCATCATTCCTTCCCATAGGCTTCGTGGTCTGCTGTATCGTATCCTTCTTCACAGGATCCGCTTACTCAGCTCTGGGAACCATGGGCGTGGCTTTCATGGCCATCGGATACGGCATGGGGATCAATCCCGCCCTTACAGCAGGAATGGCCGTATCAGGAGCGATCTTCGGAGACAAGATGTCACCTTTCTCCGATACCACCAACATGGCTCCTGCAGCAGCGGGAACTGACGTATTCACACATATCAGATCCATGCTGTGGACCATCGTCCCGGCTTTCACCTTATCAGTTATCCTGTACTTCATAATGGGACTGAAATACAGCGGAGCAACTGAAGAGAGCCTTGCCACCATCCAGGAGGTAATGGACGTTATCGCTGATAACTTCAACATTCACATCTGGCTGCTTCTGATACCAATCATCACCATCGTACTGGTAATCAAGAAAGTACCTGCAATGGTGGCTCTGATCATCGGAGCCATCCTGGGAGTGATCGTTGGACTGATCACCCAGCCCCAGTTCACCTTCCAGCAGATCGTCACATCCATGGCAACAGGCTTCAGCGGCGACTTCGAGAACGCTGCTGTAAACAGACTGCTCAACAGAGGCGGAATCAGCTCCATGCTCAACACCGTGGTCTACTGCTTGCTGACACTTGAACTTGGAGAACTCATGTATCAGATGGGAGTTCTGGAAGCCGTTCTCGGAAAGATCCACAAACTCATCCAGAGACCGGCAAACCTCATCATCACAACGCTGGCTTCCTGCCTTATCACTGTAATGCTCACCACATCACAGTACATGGCCATCCTGCTTCCCGGAGAAGTATTCCAGGAGCAGTACAAGAAAGCCAAGGTCGCACCCTACGTTCTGTCCAGAACGCTGGAGGATGGAGGTACAGTATTCGCCTTCCTGGTACCCTGGTCGGCTGCAGCCATCTACACTTACGGAGTACTTGAGGTCTCGGCTATGCAGTATCTGCCATATGCATTCCTTCCGATTCTCTGCCCGATCTTTGCGATCGTACTTGCACTTACCGGATTCGGAGTATATGATACAGATAACAACAGTTTGAAGGGTAAGACATTACAGAAGATCGAAGAGTAATTGATCAGAAAGAGGCTGAAATGATTTTCGGTATTTTGAAAGAAATCAAGAACGGAGAGTACAGAGTCACCGCGACCCCCGCAGAGGTGGAGGTCCTGGTAGGTGACGGACACGAAGTTCACATAACAAAAAACGCAGGCTATATGGCCGGCTTCGATGACGAGGAATACGCCGCCGCAGGAGCCATCATAGAGGAGTCCAACGAGGACATCTGGGCAAAATGCGATTTCGTGGCGAAGGTCAAGGAGATCGAGCCGTCGGAGTATGATCTTTTGAGAGAGGGGCAGATAATCTTTTGCTGCGTGCACCCGGCGGGGCACAGGGAAGAGGTGGACAAGCTCCTGGAAAAGAAGGTCATAGCCATAACCGCGGAGGATTCGCACAGGTACGGCTCCCCCAACTGTGAGGCTGCAGGCAAGGCCGGCGCCTTCATGGGACTCTGGTCCATGATGACCATCAACGGTGGCTCAGGCAAGTTCGTAAGCGGTCTCGCAGGCGCGCCGGGCATCAAGGCTCTGGTGTGCGGAGCGGGAACTGTCGGAAAGGCTGCCGTGGAGACTCTGGTCAACATGGGGGCCTGGGTGACCGTGGCAGATGTCAGCATAGGCATCTTAAGGGACCTTCAGCAGAAGTACGACGGCAAGATCAACACCATAATGTCCAACAGAGCCAACCTTGCTGCTGAGATAAAGAACACCGATCTGGTGATCAACAGCGTAAGGTGGCCCAAGGACGCAAAAGATTATATGATCGACCGTGAGATGGTGCGCTCCATGAGAAGAGGATCGGTAATAGTCGATATAAGCAACGACTATGGCTGCATCGAGACCTTCCATGAGACCACTCACGAGAACCCCACGTACATCGAAGAGGGCGTTGTCCACTACTGCGTGGCCAACATTCCCGGAGCCATCGCCGGATCCACGTCCAAGTCTCTGGCCGCAGGCGTTCTGGGACATTTCAGGAACATCATGAACTTGGGACTGAAAGAGGCCATGGCAAGGGATGGTTATCTGAGAAGAAGCCTTACATGCTACAAGGGTTATCTGACCCATCAGGAAACATCTGCGATCCAGAACAGGCCCTGGGTAAAGCCTGAGGTCATCCTGGGACTTGAAGGCAGAGAACTGGATCCTGCACCACAGCCTACAGTTTCAGTGTCCAATAACTTCTATCCGGAATTTCTTTAAGTGTAAAGCGGGCGGCAGCCGCCGCCCGCGAATTTTTTGTTTTAGTGAGGGAAGGTATGGAAAAATACCCGGTACTGGAGATCGATCTGAAGGCCATCAGGCAGAATTCTGAATCCATGAACCGCAAGATGAACGGAATGGGGATCAGAGTATGCGGCGTCACAAAGGTGGCGGACGGCGACGTGAGGGTGGCGGAGGCCTACGCTCAGGGAGGCTGCGACCAGATCGGAAGCTCCAGAGTACAGCATCTGAAGGAGATCAAGGAAAAGGACAGCTCGGTCACCACCATGCTTGTGAGGATACCCATGGAGTGTGAGGTGGAGGACGTTGTGAGATATGTGGACATCAGCCTCAACTCCGAGAGGAGCACCCTGGAGGCGCTGGACAGAGAGGCTGCAAGACAGGGCAAGATCCACTCGGTGATCATCATGCTGGACTGCGGTGACAAGAGGGAAGGCGCAGAGGGACTGGAGGAGCTCACTGAACTCTGCATTCTGGCTGAAAGACTGCCCAACCTTAAGCTCATGGGCATAGGCACCAACTGGGGCTGCGTCAGCGGAGTGGATCCTGATCAGGAGAAACTGGACTTTCTGGCAGAAGGGGCCCGGACTGTGCAGAACACCCTGGGCCGCAAGCTCGAGATCGTGTCCGGAGGCAACTCATCTCTTCTTTTGTGGATATACCCGGGCAAGCCGCTTCCGCCGGAGATCAATCACATCAGGGCAGGGGGCACCATAGCCAATCCCATAACCTTCAGGATCAACCGCAAGATCGAGCTGGAGGGCAGAGACGAGCACTCCTTCAGGCTCAAGGCGCAGATAGCCGAGATCAAGGTCAGGGAGATAAACCTGTCCGGCGGCGGTCTGAACTGGAGAGGTGACGTGATGGCCGCCAACAGGGGCGGACTCAGAAAGAGAGCCATAATCGACCTGGGAAGCGCAGACATAGGGAACTGCAAGGACCTCATGCCCGTGGATGAATCCATAGAGGTGGTGGCGAATTCCAGCGACCATACTGTACTGGACATCACAGACTGTGAGAGGGAGTACAAGGTGGGAGATACGGTGGAGTTCGCTCTGAAGTACAGCGCTCTCATGTATGCTTCCTACTCCAGGCATATGTACAAAAAATACATTGACTGAGAAGATAACAGGCACCCGACGGGTGCCTTTTTACGCGGGCCAATGTGATAAAAGAAATATCAATAATACCTGCGTGGCTATAGAAAATATCTATTGGATAAAGATACATATAAGTGAGTACTATTTATGTATAAGGAGCCTGTAGAAGGCTCCGATCCCGTGTGCTCCGGGCACACGACATCAATGGAGGACAATGTTTTGAGAATCTTTACGGAAGCCGCGAACATGCACTTTTTCTCCCTGCCGGGACTGATCGCGGTGATACTTATCGTGATACCGAATCTGCTTTTCATGCGCAAGGCATCAGCTACCAAGCCCG
>JAEEOX010000191.1 GCA_016284485.1 Bacillota bacterium
CTGGAAGCACTAGTGTTCGCAGGACTATTCACTGCATGGGTGTTTCTGTCATACAGAGGAGACAAAAAATACAGCGCAGCAGGGATACACAACTATCCCCCTGACATACAGGAGGAATACTTCAGAACACACCAAAGGATGGACGTGTCCGGCAGGTCGGCGAAGGTGATCTTAGCCAAGACCATGGGCATACTGCTTTTCACGGGGATACTCCTGGCCTGCGCACTCGCGGCAGGGGCGGAGACCTTCGCACAGGGATTCTGGCTGACTTTCGGACTGATGGTCTGGATAGGGGCATACGATACCTTTTTCCTTGACTGGGTACTGTTTGCAAACCTCCCCATGTTCCGTCTGGAGGGGACCGAGCACATGGACAAGGCATATCATCAGAAATGGTTCCACCTTAAAGGAATGCTGTTTCCGGGCATGGTTTTCGCACTTATCCCGGCGGCACTGGTGGGACTGCTTACAGCTGCCATCAGGTAGGAAATGACTATACAGGAGGAATGAAAATGGGACTTCTCAAGAAATACTTCAACCAGACACGTAAACCCGAGGGATTCCTCGGAAAACTGATGTTGAACGGCATGAACCCGGGTCATGCGAAACTGGCTGACTGGGGGCTCGCATATCTCCCGGACATGATCCCGGAACAGGCGGTGGATCTTGGCTGCGGAGGAGGCCGCAACGCGGGAGAACTTCTCAAAAGATATCCGGCAGCCCATGTGACGGCAGTCGATTACTCGGAGCTGTCCGTTGCAAAGGCAAAAGACTTCAACAGGGACATGATCGCTGCCGGCAGATGTGACGTTCAGCAGGGTGACGTTTCAGACCTCAGGCTTCCCGAAGACAGCTTCGATCTTGCCACTGCATTTGAGACCGTCTACTTCTGGCCGGGTCTTGAAAAGTGTTTCGGGCAGGTGGCAAGGGTGCTGCGACCCGGCGGATGTTTTTTGATCTGCAACGAATCCGATGGCACGGATCCCACAAGCCTGAAATTCGAAAAGATCATCGACGGCATGAAGAATCACACCGTGGAAGAGATAGAGGCTGCATTGATCGCTGCGGGTCTATCCGATATCAAAAGCTATCACCACCCTTCAAAGCCCTGGATCACGGTGCTGGCAAGAAAATAGAGAAAGGAAGTTAATGATATGAGACCGGATTATAAAAACTGGGTGCCTAAGGGCATGGTCTTAGGATTCGCAGTCGGAACGCTGGCGGCGTTTGTTTTGTTTCTGATCCTGGGAGCCACCGATACGGTGCTCCATGGGACGCCCAGAATTATAATGGGAATACTGTTGGGTGCGGGAACTCTGGTACTTTTGATCGCCACCGTGTGGATGGCTGTTCTTCACAGAACGTTTGACTACAACGGCCGGAGAAAACTGGCCAGGACCATCATAGAGGGCGTCGCGGATTACGTTAAGATCCCTGAAGGCGGAACAGGTCTGGATGTGGGCTGCGGCAGCGGCGCACTGACCATCGCCTGCGCGAAGCGCAATCCCGGGGCTGTCATGGTGGGCTGTGACATCTGGGGAGGCGCATATAAAGGGGTCTTCACAAAAGATCTTTGCAAGGAAAACGCGCTGGCGGAGGGCGTGTCAAACGTCCGGTTCGAGGAGGGCAACGCCATAAGCCTGCCTTTCCCGGATGAAAGCTTCGATGCGGTCACAAGCAATTACGTATATCACAACATCGTGGGGCACAAAAAACAGCAGCTCCTCCGGGAGACTCTGAGGGTCCTGAGACCCGGCGGAACGTTTGCGATCCACGATATGATGAGCGAAGCCAGATACGGGGACATGCAGGCCTTCGTTCAGAGCCTCAGACAAGAAGGCTACGAGGAGGTCAGACTGATCGATACCACCGACGACATGTTCATGGGCCGCAAAGAAGCCAGATGGCTGGACCTTGGGGGCTCCACGCTTTTGGTGGGCCGGAAATAACGACGCGTATGAGAGACGCCTTCCCGAACTTTTTCGGGAAGGTGTTTTTGTTTGGTTTAACACTAAAAAGAGCGGCTATATATGCGTGAATATGGTACAATATAAAGGAATATACACTGGATCAAATATGGACATATGAGGATGGACCTATGATAAAGACGAAGCGTCTTACGGTCAGGAGGGTGGGTCCCGATGACCGGAAGGCCATAAAGGACATATGGGCTGGGGTGGCAGCTACGGAGTATGCCAGGTATGACCGGCCCAATGATACAGATGACGATTCAGTTCTGAAGAGGGTTGAGAAGTGGTCTTCCTTCCGGGACAGCATGGAGCATGTGTTTTGCGCCGTCTGCCTGGGGGACACCGTGATCGGGTACATTGCCCTTAACAGGCGTGAGGACGGGTATGAGATAGGATACTGCTTCCACCCGGACTACTATGGGAAAGGCTATGCCCGTGAAGGCATCGCCGGGCTCCTGGACGCATTCGGAGCCAAATGTGATACCCGGATAACCGCTGGGACCGCAATGGATAACATTCCGTCTGTGAGGCTTCTCAGATCACTGGGATTCAGGCAGACGGGAACAGAAAAGGTATCGTTCTACAAGGATGAAAGTGGAGAGGACATCTATTTTGACTGAGGCATCTTCCAACTGGATCTGAAGGACCTGAAAAAAGAACCGTAACTGTCGGAGAAGGAGAAAATGAGAGAGAGACTTGATAGCATAAGGACGCCTGAGAAACGTTCGGGTAAATATACTGCCGTTGCTGCGGCGGTCTGCTTCGCGGTGGGAGTGTTGCTGGGGATCATTTCCAAGTGGCTGGACAACCTGGCCTTTGATGACCTCATCTGGTGGCACGGGATCATTGAGAGGCTGGATCTGAATAATTTCTTTTCGGCCATGGCGATCTGGCTTCTGATGGCGCTTATCATCGCGGTATTCAGCCCGTCGGCGGGCAGGGCGGCGCTTAATGTGTTCCTGTTTTTCGCGGGGATGTGTGTGGCTTATCACATCTATACGATCCTGTTCAGCGGGTTCGATCCCTCATCGTACATGATGATCTGGTACGGTATCACTCTGGCCTCGCCGGTCCTGGCAGTGCTATGCTGGTACGCCCGGGGAAAGGGCGCGGTGCCTGTGGTGATGGACCTGTGCATAATGTCCATATTCTCCCTGGCCTGCTTCGGCCTGGGACTGTTCTACATAGACCCCCTGGGAATACTGTACGTGCTGGTGTATCTGGCGGCGGTGATCGTTTTGTACAGAGATCCGAAGCAGACGGCTATTTCGATAATCGGCGGATTCCTGCTGGCGTTTCTTTTGAATCCGCTGTGGCCATACCACTGAAGATCTTCAGTCCAATGAAAGGAAATGATAACGATGGAAGCAAATAATATACAGATAAAGAGAATCACTGAATATGAGAATATGCTGGACGAGGCCACAGAGCTTCTTGCCGCGGGAATGAAGAGCGAAAGGCTCACCGAACTGGTGCAGGCCCTGGAGGCATATTATATCGGCGGCCAATGGAAGAGAGACTTCGCCGACGACGAAGAAGGAAAGTTACCCCGGGATCTGAAGAGGGGAGTTCTCTCTGAGGATGGGATATACGACCTGCTTGAGGCCTATGGTGATCTCATGGAGGATCCTGAAAGCACGGTGCTGGAGACGGAAAGACTCATACTACGCCCTTGGACAGAAGATGACGCCGAAGAGTGCTTCAAATACGCAGCAGATCCGCTGGTCGGCCCCGCATGCGGCTGGCCGCCCCACAAGACAGTAGAGGAAAGCGGAGAAGTCATACGTGACATCCTCATGGTCCCCGAAACATACGCCATCGTCCTCAAAGAGACGGGGCTTCCCATAGGCAGCATCAGCTTCCATTTCCACAGTTTCCTGGCCAAGGAGGATGATGAGGCCGAGATGGGCTTCTGGCTGGGAGTTCCGTACTGGGGACGGGGCTTCGTGCCGGAGGCAGCCAGAGAGATGCTCCGTCACGGCTTCGAGGATCTGGGCCTGACCAGAGTATGGTGCGGCTATTTCGACGGTAACTTCAAGTCGGAGAGAGTCCAGCGTAAGCTGGGGTTCAAACACATATCCATCAACGAGGAGGCGCCCGTTCCTCAGATGGGCGAGACCAGGAAGGGCTACGCCAACTGCCTGACCAGAGAAGATTGGCTGGAATGCAACCAAAAGTAACAAAAAACCCAAAAATATGTTATAATCGGTTGGTAGAACGATAGGCAACCAAACCTTACAATATTCATATAAATCACAGAACAGGAGGGTTCCATATGAATATTATTGAAGTAAAAGATCTGGTAAAAAAGTACCCTGCCTTCGAGCTGAAGGAAGTTTCCTTCGGCGTGGAGGAAGGGCGCATCACCGGATTCATAGGCAGAAACGGCGCCGGCAAGACCACGACCATCAAGTCCATGCTCAATCTGATCCACACGGACGGCGGTTCCATATCTTTCTTCGGCATGCCGCTGAGCTCCAATGAGACTGAGATCAAGAAGCGCATAGGCTATTCCACAGGTACTGTCAACTGGTATCCCAGGAAGACCATCCGTGACATCGTCAGGGTGGAGAGAAGTTTCTATGACAGCTGGGACGGAGAAGCATACCTTAAGTACATGGAGATGTTTGGACTGGACGAGGACAAGACTCCCCTGGAACTATCGGAAGGCATGAAGGTGAAGTTCAATCTCCTCATGGCCCTTTCTCACAGGGCTGAGGTGCTGATCCTGGACGAGCCCACCAGCGGACTGGATCCTTTCTCCAGAAACGAGCTTCTGGAAGTCTTCATTGAGCTCAAAAAACATGGGGTGGCAGTGTTTTTCTCCACTCACATCATATCTGACCTGGAAAAATGTGCCGATGACATCGTGTACATTTCGAAGGGGCGCATCGTCGCAGCCATGCCGAAGGACGCCTTCATGGCGGAGCATGCACGGCCCGGGGAGACACTGGAAGCCGCCATGCTGAGGATGGAAGGAGGTGAGATCAATGCGTAATATTTTGACCAAAGAGTTCAGACTCAGCGCATCGATACTGGCCTATCTTTTCATTCTGTTCGGCTTCATGTTTTTCCTGCCCGGCTACCCGATCCTCTGCGGGGCGTTCTTCTCAGCTCTGGGACTGTTCCAGAGCTTCCAGTTCGCAAGGGAAGCCAATGATACAGTGTTCTCAGCGCTTCTTCCCATAGCCAAGAAGGACGTGGTCAGGGGCAGGTACTGCTTCGTATGCATAATAGAGATCTGCACCATCCTGGTGATGGTGATCCCCACGGTCCTCAGGATGACGGTCTGGGCGGATTCCGTGGTGTACCGCTCGAACGCCCTGATGAACGCCAATCTTTTTGCTCTGGGCGCAGCATTCGTGATCTTCGGGCTGTTCAACTGGATCTTCGTGGGAGGATTCTACAAGACGGCGTACAAGCTGGGAAGACCGTTCGTGACGTTCATAATAGTGGGCTTCGTATGCATAGGCATATTCGAGGCGCTTCACCATATTCCGGGGATGGAATGGCTTGATTCATTCGGCACGGATAATCTTGGAAGACAGTTCATTCTGCTTCTGGCAGGGATCGCGGTATATATCGTGACCACCGTTCTTTCGTGCAGGAAGGCATGTGAGAACTTCGAGAAGATCGACCTGTAGGAGGTAACGTGATGTTAAAGGAAAATCTTGCTATGCTCAGGAATATCCATGGGTATTCCCAGGAGCAGATCGCAGAAAAAATAGGGATATCCCGCCAGGCCTACGCCAAGTGGGAAAGCGGCGCCACCATTCCGGACATCGAGAAGTGCGCGGCGCTGGCAGAGGTCTATGGTACCACCATTGACAGTCTCATCAGGACTGAGAAGGTGGAGGGCATCGGCGTGCTGCCGCCCGCTCCCGTGGGCAAGAATTTCTGGGGATCGGTCACCGTAGGCGACAGGGGACAGATAGTGATCCCAAAGGGAGCCAGAGACAAGTTCGGCATCAAGGGCGGTGACCGCCTGCTGGTGGGAAGTGACGAGGTGGGCATCGCACTTTTTCCTGTCGATGCCTTCAAGGAAATATTCGAAAAAGGGCTGGAGATGATATCCGGCCAGATCGATCAGGAGAAGTAATCGGATATTTTACGCCGAAGAGGTGCAAAAAATGCAATTCGCATCCCCCAAAAGGATATACAGGCTTTTGATATGCGCGCTGCTGGCGGCAGTTGTTTTGATGTGCGCGGCAGGCTGCGGTCAGGGAGGACAGGACATGAACGGATCACTTGAGCAGTGGCAGGGGACGTGGTACGACGTGAACGGGACCACGGTCCTGGAACTTAAGGGAGACCAGCTGACCATCAGCGGAGCTTACGATTCCGAGACATATAAGGTGGCTCTCAAAGAGGAAGGGGATACACGGACGATCATCAACTGCGATGCCGACGGGTTCATGGAGATGTCCGCCCTTACGGTGAAAAGTGACGGCAGCCTCATGGCTGAAGAGATGATACTGGACGCAGAAGGCCACCACTACCACTTCGTGAGAGAGGAACAGCTGGAGGCGGAGCGAGAGGTGGTGGACGTTTCCGCTGATATGCCCAAGACCATAGAGTCCGGCGAGATCGAGGAGTTCACCCTCTATTTCAGCACGAAACACGGCAGGCTCTACGGTCTGGACGGCAAGTGGGCGGATGCATCCTACAGCTGGACCATAGAGAAGCAGGGTGACGGGACCTATGAGATGAACTTCACCCAGGGCTACGATTCATACATGGGTCTGACCTACAATGACCGGGTCAGCGAAGAGTATGTGAGAGGACTGGCGGACATGATCAGCGAAATGGGTCTTCCGGCCCTGAACGGATACGAACTGAGGAACAACGTGTCCCTGCCGGGTTACGGACTTTATGTGACCTATGCTTCAGGCGAAGAACTCCGGATACTTGCGTCCGGCAACGGTGCGGACACCTGCGTGTTCGACATAAAGGCTTTCATGGACTATGCCCTGACGGTGGTGGGCGAAGAGGGTGATGACTATGACAGAACAGAAGGTTAAAAGTCTGGAAGACCTTATCCTCGATACCAACATCAGCCTTGCCAGACTGACCCATGTTTATATCGATGATATGAATTCAGTGACCAGCATCTATGTGGATGACGAGACGAGGCCGCCTTCAAAGGCGGATATCGGAGAGAGGATCGATGATTTCATCGCCGGGCTGCCGGACCACGTGGATGATCTGCTGGAATATTGCCGCCTCCTGAACGACCTGGTGCTGAGGGATCTGGTAAAGGAGGGTGAGGTGGCCGCAGAAGACGAGTATGAGGACGAATTTGTGACCCGCATCTTCAACGCCCGCATCACCGAGGCCATAACCGATCTCATCAGAAATACCGACGCGGAGGTATACCGGCTGACGAAAAAAGGTAAAAAGAGATACACGCCCAGAGGTGAGTACAACATCTTCCTGGATCTGATGGGGATCATCCATTTCCGCAGGCCGCAGGAGTTCTGGGCGGTGCTTCTGTCCAAGTGGAGCGACTGAACCTGAAAGGAGGACCGCATGGCTGAGAACAGCATCACAAGGGAACTTTTCGGGCTGCAGGACCTGAAGTATGCCGAAGGGCAAAAGAATATAATACCCACCGTGGATCCTGAGAGGATCATCGGCGTGAGAACGCCGGCGCTGAGGACCCTTGCGAAGAAACTGTACGGGACACGCGAGGCGGAGGACTTTATCAGAGATCTGCCTCACAGATACTTCGATGAGGACCAGCTTCACGCCTTTATAATTTCGCTGGAGAAGGATTTTGACAAGTGCGTTGCGGAGGTGGAAAACTTCCTTCCGTACATCGACAACTGGGCCACCTGCGACCAGCTTTCACCCGGGGTCTTCAGGAAGGACCCGGAGAAGCTTCTGCCTTACATCCGCAAGTGGATCAGGTCGGGTGAGACCTACACCGTCCGTTTCGGGGCAGGTATGCTGATGGAGCACTTCCTGGGACCGAATTTCAGAACAGAATATGCGGATATGGTTGCAGGGAT
>JAEEOX010000192.1 GCA_016284485.1 Bacillota bacterium
GGTAATGATCTTGACGTCGATCTTGAACATCATATTCATGGAACCGACTTCCTCGATATACTTGCGTTCCACGCCATCCAGCCAGAGAACCTGGGTATAGCCCTTGGACTCCGCCACGACGCTGGCGCGCTGGGAAGCACCGTAGTTGCCGCCGCATTTGGTGTAGCCGGTACCGCCTCTGACCGCGCGGACATCATTTTCCTCCACCATGATCTTAACGGGGTTGATGCCCTGGGGATAATACATGCCGGACGGCGCAAGGATGATTACGAAAAGCGCATGGCGCAGGGTGTGCAGTCCCACATTCTGGTCATCACCGAACAGGAACGGACGGATGTACAGGGAAGTGCCTTCCTGATGCGGAACCCAGTCCTTATCCAGTTCCACAAGGGTCTTCATAGCCTCTACCATAAAATCCGGATCCACCTGAGGGAGTCCGAGACGTTCTGCGGAATTCCACAGACGGCGCGCATTCTCATAAGGACGGAACATCTGGATATGTCCTTCCGGCGTACGGTATGCCTTCAGGCCCTCGAATACCTCCAGCGCGTAATGCAGTGCTGTGCAGGCAGGGCTTAAGGAAAGGTTGCCGTAGGGAACGATGCGGGCGTCATGCCAGCCCTGTCCTTCATCCCAGTCCATGAGGAACATGTGGTCAGTGAATTTTAATCCGAAGCCCAGAGTGCTTTCGTCCTGAGGGATCGGCTTAGGGTTAGTTGTCTTGGTTACTTTGATTTCCATTTATATTTCCTCCAAATCGCAAAAAATTTACTTACTCTATATCATCTCAGCTATGAGATCTCCTGTCTCCTCGGTGCCCACCACCTTGTGCTCGGGGGCTGCCTGAAGATCGAAGGTGCGATAGCCTGCTTTAAGGAATTTGTCTACAGCGGCTTCGATGGCGTCTGCCTCTTCTTTAAGACCCAGACTGTAGCGAAGCATCATGGCTGCCGACAGGATGGTGGCTATGGGATTGGCCTTGCCGGTGCCAGCGATGTCCGGGGCTGAGCCGTGTACCGGCTCGTACATTCCGAAGCTGCCCTCCGTGAGGGACGCTGATGGCAGCATGCCGATGGAACCCGTGATCTGGCTGGCCTCGTCGGATAAAATGTCTCCGAAGATGTTTGATGTCACTATGACGTCGAACTGCTTAGGCGCTCTCACCAGCTGCATGGCGGCGTTATCCACGTAGAGATTGTCCAGCTCTACCTCGGGATATTCTGCGGCTACTTCAGCAACTGTCCTTCTCCAAAGTCTGGAGCTCTCCAGCACGTTGGCCTTATCTACTGAAGTTACCTTCTTGCCTCTCTTCATGGCCAGATCGAAGGCCACGCGAGCGATCCTTCTTATCTCCATCTGGGAGTATTCCTCGATATCGTAGGCCACTTCGCCCAGATCGTTATCCGGCGATGCGGGTTTCAGCGCATGCTCTCCGAAATATATGCCCCCGGTGAGTTCCCTGACGATCAGTATGTCCAGGCCTCCATCCAGTATCTCGCTCTTAAGAGGAGATGCATCCTTCAGTTCATCGAAGACCACTGCGGGTCTCAGGTTGGCGTAAAGGTTCAGCGCCTTTCTGATGCCGAGAAGCGCTTTCTCAGGCCTGTTGTTTGCAGGCTGGCTGTCCCACTTGGGTCCGCCTACCGCGCCCAGAAGCACTGCGTCTGAAGCCAGAGCCTTATCCACGGTCTCCTTGGGAAGACACTCTCCCGTTGCGTCTATGGCGGCGCCTCCTATCAGGCAGTGATCATAGTTGAACTCGTGGCCGAACTTCGCCCCCACCTTGTCCAGGACTTTGAGAGTCTCGGCTACCACTTCGGGGCCTATGCCGTCTCCGGCCAGAACTGTTATGTTATATCTCATTTGTTATCCTCCGCGATGCTGTTCAGGAGTCCTCCTGCCTTTATGATCTTCTGGATGGATTCCGGGAAAGGATGGGCCTTGTATTCCTCACCCTTTGTAAGATTCTTTATGATTCCTGAATCGAAATCCACTTCGACCTCGTCCCCGGCTTCGATCTTTTCAGACGCTTCGGGGCATTCCATGATGGGAAGGCCGATGTTGATGGCGTTTCTGTAAAAGATCCTTGCAAAGGTATTGGCGATGACGCAGTCGATGCCTGCAGCCTTGATGGCTATGGGCGCGTGCTCACGGGATGAGCCGCATCCAAAGTTGTCGCCTGCAACCATTATATCCCCCTGCTGTACCTTGTTGATGAAGTCCTTGTCTATGTCCTCCATGCAGTGGGATGCCAGTTCTTTGTGGTCCTGGGTGTTAAGATGTCTTGCGGGGATGATAACGTCGGTATCCACGTTGTTTCCGTATTTATGTACTCTTCCTTGCGCTTTCATTCTCTCTCCCCCTATATCTCATCCGGTCCTGCGATCCTGCCGGCCACAGCCGATGCGGCGGCAACTGCAGGTGAAGCCAGATACACTTCAGATTTTACGTGTCCCATTCTTCCTACAAAGTTTCTGTTGGTGGTGGCTACCGCCCTCTCACCTTCAGCCAGGATACCCATGTAGCCTCCCAGGCAGGGTCCGCAGGTAGGTGTGGAAAC
>JAEEOX010000193.1 GCA_016284485.1 Bacillota bacterium
CGACTCCATAGGAATAACCAACCAGAGAGAGACCACGGTGGTGTGGGACAGAAACACGGGTGAGCCTGTGTACAACGCCATAGTATGGCAGTGCAGAAGGACAGCCGAATACTGCGACACTCTGAAGGAGCAGGGCCTTACGGAGAAGATCAGGGAGAAGACGGGACTTCTCATTGACCCGTATTTCTCAGGGACCAAGCTGAGATGGATACTGGAGAACGTTCCCGGAGCCAGGGAGAGGGCGGAGAGAGGAGAACTCCTCTTCGGGACCATCGAGACCTGGCTGATCTGGAAGCTGACCGGAGGAAAGGTCCACGTCACGGACTACTCCAACGCAAGCCGCACCATGATGTTCAACATCAACACCCTTCAGTGGGATGATGAGATCCTGGAGATACTGGACATTCCGAAGTGCATGCTTCCCGAACCCGTGCCGTCATCAATGATCTACGGAGAGACCATACCCACGCTTTTCGGCGGATCCATAAAGATCGCAGGAGCCTGCGGAGACCAGCAGTCGGCGCTGTTCGGCCAGACCTGTTTCAAGGAAGGAGAGGCAAAGAACACCTACGGCACGGGAGCATTCCTTCTCATGAATATCGGTGAGAAACCGGTGCTTTCCAAAAACGGTCTGGTCACCACCATAGCCTGGGGACTGGATGGAAAGGTGTACTACGCTCTGGAAGGTTCCGTATTCGTATGCGGAGCGGCCGTACAGTGGCTCAGAGATGAAGTGGGCATAATAAATGCTTCTCCGGAGACGGAAGCCATGGCCTTAAGCGTTCCGGACAACGGCGGACTCTATGTGGTCCCGGCCTATACAGGTCTCGGTGCACCCTACTGGGATCCCTACGCCAGAGGAGCAATATTCGGCATTACCAGGGGAGCAAACAAGAATCATCTGGTCAGGGCAACGCTGGAATCTCTGGCCTATCAGGTGAGAGATCTGATCATAGCCATGAACCAGGATCTGAAGGAGACCGGGGCACACATGGATGAGAGCGAAAGCGACAGCTACATCGCGGGCCTGAGCGTGCTCAAGGCAGACGGAGGCGCCTGCGCCAACAACTTCCTCATGCAGTTCCAGTCAGACATACTGGACTGCCCGGTGCTGAGGCCTTCATGCATTGAGACAACATCCCTAGGAGCCGCCTATCTGGCGGGACTTGCCACAGGATACTGGGAATCCCTGGATGACATCTCCGAGAACTGGCAGATCGAAAGAAGGTTCCTTCCCAATATGGATGCAGAGATCAGAGACAAGCTCGTCGGAGGATGGGAGAAAGCTGTTTCCAGAGTGAGAGACTGGGCTAAGTAAATGAGATATCTGGAACTTGTAATACATACAACTGAAGAGGGACTGGAGCCGCTGGAAGCGGAGCTGATGTCAATGGGGCACACTGACCTTGTGGTCAACGACCCCAGAGATTTCCAGGACCTCATGAACAAAAAACACGAATACGACTGGGATTACCTCAGCGAGGACGTCATGGGTCTCGGGGAACAGGAACCCACCGTCACCGTATATCTGGAAGGGGAGGAGACCGGCAACGGCTACTTCCAGGCTCAGAAGATCGACATGATGCTGGAAGACCTGAGACAGTCCCTGATGAACGGAGAATTCGGTCCCGAAGCGGATTTCGGACCCCTTACGGTCACCACCGCTCTCCGCGATGACGGCGAGTGGAAGGACAACTGGAAGGAATACTTCAAGCCCAAGAAGGTGTCGGATCACATCGTAGTCTGCCCGCTTTGGGAAGACTATGAGCTTTCACCTGAGGAAGAGGAAGCCGGCGTGAAGATCCTGAGGATCGATCCCGGCATGGCCTTCGGTACAGGCACACACGAGACCACATCCCTTTGCCTTAAGGCTCTGGAGAAGTATCTCAAGCCCGGCATGAGCGTCCTTGACGTGGGCACCGGGTCAGGGATACTGGCCATCGCCGCCAGACTTCTCGGCGCAGGTGAGATAAAGGCCGTGGACATCGATCCCGAGGCGGTGAGATCCGCCAGGGAGAACGCCATGACCAACGGCATGGCGGACAAGATAGACATTTCCCCGGGTGACCTTACCAAGGGAGTTGAGTTCAAGGCAGACGTAGTGGTGGCCAATCTGATGGCCGATCTGGTGATGATGCTTTCGGGGGATGTCAGGAAGCACATGAACGACGGGGCAGTCTTCATCAGCTCAGGCATAATCGAAGAGAAACTGGAGGATGTGCTGACCTGCCTTAAGGGAAAAGGCTTCGACATACTTGAAGTTACAGCAGACGGAATGTGGCGGGCAGTGACCGCAGTTTAGGATATGGCGCGGAGAAGTTTTGCGCCGGGAAAGAGATGAAGGTAGCTTTTCACACACTGGGGTGCAAAGTAAATCAATATGAGACAGAGGCCATGGCCGGACAGTTCAGGAAGGCAGGCTTTGACGTAGTCCCGGAGGAGGAAGCTGCTGACTGCTACGTCATAAACTCCTGCACGGTGACAAACATCGCGGACCGCAAGACCAGGCAGTTCATAAGGCGGGCCAAGGCTGCCAATCCGGAGGCTCTGGTCTGTGTCACAGGCTGCTACTCCCAGGTGGAGCCGGAGACCGTCTGGAACATGCCGGAGGCGGACATAGTCATCGGAACAGGCAACAAGAATGACCTGGTAAGCATGGTGATTCAGGCCATGGAGTCGGGGGAGAGGATCAAAGACGTTCTTCCCTACGATGAGCTTCGGGACTACAGAGACCGGGGCATCATAACTTCCATGGAGGGCAGGGTCAGAGCCTTCATCAAGATAGAGGAGGGCTGCGACAGGTTTTGCGCCTACTGCCTGATACCCTACGCCAGAGGAAGGGTGAGGTCCAGAGACCCTGAGGAGATAGTTGAAGAGGCAAGGACCCTCATCGCAAAAGGTTTCAGAGAGATAGTCCTGACCGGCATCAACACCGCGCTCTACGGCACGGAGGACGGATTCAAGGAGAAGTTCGGTCTGAAGGATACCGACGAAACTGGGATAGAGATCATCATCCGCATGCTGGATGAGATGCCGGGGGATTTCAGGATACGTCTGAGTTCCCTGGAGCCCACGGTGGTGGACAGAGACTACGTGAAGCGGCTCATGAAGTACCGCAAGCTGACGCCGCACCTCCACCTGAGCATACAGTCGGGTTCGGACCATGTGCTGAGATCCATGGGAAGGCGGTACACGGCGGAGGAGTATCTGGAGATCGTGGAGGTCCTGAGAGAGCAGGACGAGGGATACGGCGTGACCACCGACATCATCGCGGGGTTCCCGGGCGAGACCGAAGAGGATTTCCGGGACTCTCTGGAGCTCTGCGGCAAGGCGGAGTTCCTCAAGGTCCACGCCTTCAAATATTCCAGAAGGAAGGGGACCAGAGCCTGGGACATGGAGGATCAGGTGCCCGGACCGGTGAAGAACGAGCGAAGCGAAAGGCTCATCGCAAAAGGGGAAGAAGTGCGCAAAGCATTTCTTGCGAAGGAGACCGGCAGGACCAGGACACTCCTTGCGGAAGAGGCTGAGAAGGGATGGCTCACGGGATACACGGAGAACTATGTAAGGACTTACGTGAGATGCCCGGAAGGGTCGGATCCCGAGAGCCTCATCGGACAGTTTATCAAGGTCGTTATGAGGGATCTGTACGAAGACGGCATGACGGCGGAACCGGTAATATAGAGAAGTTTTAAGAAAGGAGCTAAAATGGCGGATTGTATTTTTTGCATGCTGGCGAATCACGAGATACCCACCAACGTGGTGTACGAAGATGATGAGATGTTCTGCTTCAAAGACGTGGATCCTCAGGCGCCGGTCCACGTGCTTCTCATACCCAAGAAGCATATAGAGTGCCTGGACGACCTGAAGGAGGAGGATGCTCCTCTCATGGGCCGCATGATGCTGAAGATCCAGGACATCGCAAAAGATCTGGAGCTGGAGAATGGCTACAGGGTGGTCTCCAACAACGGCGAGGACGCCTTCCAGACCGTGAAGCATCTGCACTTCCACATACTTGGACAGCGCAAGATGACCTGGCCACCGGGCTGATGAATAATTACAGAAAAGAAAAAACCCGGTAAGGTCTTCCTTACCGGGTAATTTTTCAGTTCAGAAATTCCTGGACCAGAGTTCTGACTTCGTTTCCTTCAGCCAGTCCCTTGACCTTGGCCATGACGGGGCCCATAAGCTTGCCCATCATCTTGGCGCCTTCGCCCTTGGCGATGCCCAGTGCCTCAGCGGTCTCCGCGACTACTGCGCGAAGCTCATCGGCTGTCATCTGCTTGGGAAGGTATCTCTCCAGGATAGCTATCTCTGCGTTGTAAGAATCGAGTAAGTCTGTTCTGCCGGCTTTTTCAAAATCAGCAAGTGCGTCCTTGCGCATCTTGACCTGTTTGGAGAGTATGGCAATTATGCCTTGATCATCCAGTTCTTCGCCTCTGTGGTCGATCTCGTACTGTTTGATGGCCGCTCTGGCGAAGCTGATTGTATTCTTTGCGACTTCATCATGGGCTTTCATGGAAGCCTTGAAGTCTTCCATCAACTGTTCCTTGATAGTCATTTAAATCACCTTCTTGCTTGGAATTAGAACTTTCTGGCTTTCTTTCTTGCTGCCTCTGATTTCTTCTTCTTCCTTACGCTGGGCTTCTCGTAGTGCTCTCTCTTCCTGAGTTCGCTCATGACGCCATCTCTGGCGCAGGATCTCTTGAATCTCTTAAGAGCGGATTCTAAGCTTTCGCCCTCTTTAACGATTACTGTTGCCATTCATTCTCACCTCCTTGCTGTTTAATGATTAGCCTGAGAACGGACTTTTTTACAACGCAAGTCATTATACTATCTTTCAACCTGCGTTTCAAGCCCTAAATTTAAGGCTGTTATTGTAATTTGAACTCTCATAGGTTAAAATATACGCGGTGGAGGTGGGTCTGGAGCAGGAAGCCGCCAAATCATTCAAAAAAAGAGGAAAAAACATGAAAGACTTCAAGTATTACACGCCAACGTTCGTACGTTTCGGTAAAGGTACCGAGAATGAGACAGGAGAACTTCTCAAAAGATTCGGAGCTCACAGCGTTCTGGTCATCTACGGATCGGACAGAGTGGTGGAAAGCGGTCTCATCGGGGAGATCCTGGATCAGATGGATGAGCTGGGAATAGCTCATGCTGAACTTGGCGGAGTGGTACCAAATCCGAGACTTTCCAAGGTCAGGGAAGGCATCTCCATCGGCAAGGAGAAGAACGCTGATTTCGTCCTTGCGGTGGGAGGAGGTTCTGTCATAGACACGGCCAAGGCTGTGGGATACGGGCTTCCCGACGACGGCGACGTCTGGGACTTCTACAAGAAGATAAGGAAACCGGTGACAGCAGTCCCCGTGGGATGCGTACTTACGCTCTCCGCCACAGGCTCTGTGATGTCCGACTCTTCGGTCATCTCCAATCTGGAGACCGGCGAGAAGCTGGGACTCAACAGTGATCTCTGCCGCCCGGCTTTTGCGGTGATGAACCCGCAGCTCACCATGTCGGTGGGGCCTTACCAGACGGCTTCAGGATCCACAGACATAATGATGCACACCATGGAGAGATACTTCAACAGAGAAGGAAATCTGGGTCTTACAGACATGATCGCCAAGGGCGTTGTGAAGACCATCATGGAGAACACGCCGAAGGTCCTGGAGGATCCGGACGATTATGACGCCAGAGCAGAGATCATGTGGGCTGAGGCACTTTCTCACAACGGTCTCACCGGCTGCGGCGGAGACGGCGGAGACTGGGCATGCCATAAGATCCAGCACGAACTCAGCGCCATGTACGATGTGGCTCACGGCGCAGGACTGGCAGCCATCTGGGGAACCTGGGCAAGGTACGTGTACAGGGAGATCCCCGACAGATTCTACAAGTTCGCAGTTGACATCATGGATGTGGAGCCCTCGGAAGACAGAGAGGCTGTCATTCTGGAAGGCATCAGGAGGACGGAAGAGTTCTTCAGGTCCATCGGAATGCCGGTGAGCATCAGGGAGCTGGGGCCTGACCCCGACGAAGAGGCTCTCAACGCTCTGGCTGACAACTGCTCAAGGAGCGTGGGAGGAAGCATAGGTTCCGCCAGGAAACTCTTTAGAGACGACTTCTATAACATCTACAAACAGGCGCTTTGACCGGGGAGAAGAGATATGATCATATTTTTTGAGGATGAAGGAAATCTCAGCTTAGATCTCAGGGAGAACATGTCCCGGGCCGCAGACCTTGCGGCAGAGGGAGAAGGGCTGGATGATGCGGCCTGTCAGCTTTCGGTGACTCTGGTCTCGAAGGATGAGATCCGGGAACTGAACCGCGACTACAGGAATATCGACAGTGTGACTGACGTTCTCAGCTTCCCCCAGTTCGAGAGGGACGAGATCGAATTCTACGCGACCCACAGCGACGACGCTCCTGAGGAATTCATGCTGGGAGACGTGGTGATCTGCAGGGAGAAGGCTGAGGAACAGGCTCTGGAGTACGGTCACAGCTTCGAAAGAGAGCTGGTGTACCTGTTCACCCATTCGGTGCTGCACCTTCTGGGTTATGATCATGAAACGGAAGAAGACAAAACAGTCATGAGGAAGAGGGAAGAGGAGATCATGGAGTGTCTCGGAATCCCCAGAAAGTAGAGGAGACTATGACAGACAAGGAATTATACAGGATCGCCAAGGAAATGACCAAGATGAGCTATGCTCCCTTCAGCCACTTCTGCGTGGGAGCTGCTCTTGAGTGCAAGGACGGCACCGTGTTCACGGGCTGCAACGTGGAGAACTCATCCCTGGGTGCCACCATGTGCGCCGAGAGAACAGCAATGTGCAAAGCCATTTCCGAGGGACACAGAGACTTCGCCAAGGTGATGATCACATCCTCCGGCGGAGAGGCATGGCCCTGCGGCATCTGCAGACAGTTCATGAAGGAATTCTGCGACGATGATTTCATCATCATGACCGCTGCGGACGAGGACCACATCAGAAGATATACCATGGATGAAATACTGCCTGAGGGATTCAGGCTCAGAGGAGAGGCCTTTGGAGAGACATTTTGACGTACCGGAAGGTATAGACGTAAAGGAACTGTTCGGCAACCTTGACAGGAATCTCAGGGTCCTGAAGGAGTCCACAGGAGTGGACGTGGTCCAGAGAGGAAGTGAACTGGTGCTTCTCAAAGACCAGTCTGAGACGGACATGGAAGATAATGCGGAAGCTGATCTTGACGTGGCCGAAAGAGTCATGAACGAGTACGTGGAGCAGCTTTTGCAGGGCGCTCCCATAGATTCCCAGAAAGCCTCTTACATCGTGGCTCTGGCCAAGGACGGACTTTCATACAGGGAGTCCAAGGTGGGAAACGACGTGATCTGCTTCACCCACTCAGGCAAGCCCCTTAAACCCAAGACACTGGGTCAGAAGGAATATGCAAAAGCCATGCGCGAGAGGGAAGTGGTCTTCGGCATCGGTCCCGCGGGAACCGGCAAGACCTACCTGGCTGTGGCCATGGCCTGCAGCGCCCTCAAGCAAAAGATGGTGGAGAAGATCGTCCTCACCAGACCTGCTGTTGAGGCAGGTGAGAGGCTTGGATTCCTTCCGGGAGACCTGCAGGAGAAGGTGGACCCGTATCTCAGGCCGCTTTACGATGCCCTCTATGATGTTTTGGGCAGAGATCAGGCGCTGAGGCTGAAGGAGAGGGAGACCATCGAGATCGTACCCCTGGCATACATGAGAGGACGTACTCTGGACAACGCCTTCATCATACTGGATGAGGCCCAGAACACCACCAAGGAACAGATGAAGATGTTCCTGACCAGGATGGGCTTCGGGTCCCGCATGGTGATAACCGGAGACAAGACCCAGATCGACCTTCCCAGAGGCAGGAGATCCGGGCTTCTGGAGGCTGAACGAGTGCTGAAGTCCGTGAACGACATAGCTTTCTGCTATCTCAGGGACACCGACGTGGTCCGTCACGAACTGGTGAGAAAGATCGTAAACGCATACGACACATATTACCGTAAACATCCTGAAGAGGAAGAAGAGTAGAGCGGGAGGAACGTTTTGAAATCAGGATTCATAGGAATAATCGGAAGACCCAACGTGGGAAAGTCCACGCTGCTCAATTCGATCCTGGGAGAAAAGATCGCCATCACCACTGACAAGCCTCAGACAACCAGAAACGTCATAAGGGGAATATATACCCGCATCGACGAGAGAGCCGAGAGGACAGAGACGGACAACGTGCTGGACGCCTTTTTCGGCCACTCCGGGGGACAGGGAGCACCCACCGAGGGAGTTCAGATGGTCTTCATCGATACCCCGGGCATCCATAAGCCCAGGACCAAACTGGGAAACTTCATGACGGATTCTGCCCTGGGGACCATGAGGGAAGTGGACGTGATCCTTTTCCTTGTGGATTCCGTACAGGAGAGCGGCGGAGGAGACAGATTCATCCTCGAGAGACTTGAGTCAGTGAAGACGCCCAAGTTTTTGCTTATAAACAAGACGGATACCATGGATCCGGGCACCTTCAAAAAGATTTACGATCACTACGATCAGATGGGGATCTTCACGGAGATCATGGGCATAAGCGCCCTTAAGGGGGCAGGGGTCGATGACCTTCTCTCGAAGCTGGAGGCTCTGCTTCCCGAGGGACCCATGTACTTCCCTGAAGGCATGGTCACCGACGATCCCGAGAGATTCGTGGTAAGCGAGATCATCAGGGAGAAGCTCCTCATGTATCTCAACGACGAGATCCCTCACGGGACGGCTGTGGAGATCGAATCTTTTGAGAACGGTACGGACCGCAACGGCGATGA